>JAJCYJ010000115.1 GCA_029262975.1 Saprospiraceae bacterium | reverse complement strand
CAACAGGCGTACAGTCATCTGTTGCTTTTATCGTTATGCTTACTTGTTCGTCACAAGTCTCATCATTATCCTGCACGACAACTGGGGCATTCGGACAATTCGAAAAGACAGGGTCAACATTGTCACTGATTAAAATCGTTTGATCAAATTGATCTATGATCCCACTGCTAATATTTCCACCATCAAACTTACACCAATCAATTACTGCCCAGGATCTGATAATTTTTATACAGGAATTACCTGATCCTTCGAGTATTTCGTCTTCCCATGTCGTTGCAATATTTTCACAATCGACATTATTTACAGTGGGTTTACTATTTGGTATATTATCTGGATGAGTTCCTGCACCGCATGAACCAAGATTGATATTTAAAGAAGGTCGTGTAACAGTTGCTTCTACTTTATTGCTGATCGTAACTGTCTGTTGACAAGAATCCATATTTCCATTAAGATCCATGGCAGTCCAGACCACAACAAAGAATGCATTACCACAGGCGTCAATATTATAATCCGGTATCACATTAGTCAATGACTTCTCTCCACATACCCAGGTCACACTGGGTGGATTATCGTTAATAGCTTGTTGCACTTCTGCTTCTGTCACATCACAATTTAGATCTTGATCGGGTCCGCATGTAATCGATATTTTTCTTTTATCCTGAACATACACATTCACGATACAATCACTAAAGCCTCCTGAAGCATCGAAAACCCGGAATACGACCTTTATGGGATTATTCACGACATCATCACAACAGAAGTGAACACTATCACCAAATTGAGTATCACTTGCATATCCCGAACATGTTGTATTGAATCTTCTTACTTTTTTATCTACGATGCCACAGTTATCGAAACTATTGTCATCAAATGATTCTGCCCACACTTCAGTGACACCATTATTGTTCAGGACCACGGTAGTATTACCTTCACATACAGCATTAGGAGGTGAAGTATCTGGCAACTTAAATATATCACTTGTATCTCGTGCTATATTACCACAACCATCGTCCGCCACAAATATCACTCGGAAATCTTCGCCAACTGGTACATCCACCAGGTCCCAAATCATGGTCGCCGTCATTCCATCGTCCGGATCTGAAAGCATGTCATTGACATGGGCTTCGAATAACTGACCCACCAAATTTCCATTTCCATCTACGAGTTGATAGAATATAGTAAGTATCGTCTGTGCTAAATTACAATCCGTTACTTGTGGATTATTGATACCAATGACTGTTGCTGTACAATTAAATTTATCAGTATCTACTTTATCGATGGGAATATCAAAATTGCTAAAATCAAAAGTTGGAGCGTGGGTATCTTCTATTTTAATAACTTGAGTGACAATGGTATCCATACCCATACAGGTATCCAGGATGCGCCACCTTCTCAATATTTTTCTTGCTACACCACATACCGGGATTACAATATCTTCTTTGATGACATCAAAATGGTTACAGATTCCAAATTCAGGTCTGCCCAATTTGTCCGGAGAAAGATCCCCTTCATCAAGACAATCTATAATGGTATCTTTTGGAAATACAATGTCACTTAATTTTCCTTTTAGCAGGTATATCGTCTGAGTGGTATCACATCTGTTACCAGCAGCATCAAAGACAGTAAAGATTCTTCTGATAATTTTAATTGTATCCTGACAAGGAAAGACAGTTTCTTTAAAATCCGTAATACTAAATGTATCCGGTTTTTCACATCCACTATCTGTAAAACTAATGCTCGTAATCAATGATGTAGGATCCAGTTCAAATGGCATTACAAGACAACTGACCGCAGTATCCTTTGGTGTCACTACGATGATTGGCTTAATCTTGTCTTCGACTATAATATTACCCCAGCAGTAAAGATTATTTTCTTTACAATATACGCGCACTTCCAGTTTGGCACCATCATAGTCTTGTGTTATGATACCCCCGGGAATAATGTTCCCTTGCGGATCTCTTACTTCTACCCTGTATAATGAGGTATCAATATTCAGATCTTTCAGAATCACATCCGGAGTAATAATGGCCGTACACGATGTATCCAGAGAGACACGCACAAGATTATTACAGACCAGTGCAGAATTACCGCATTGAGCATGTGAATCAAGGGCTATAGTCGTTAAGATCAACATGATCATACTTGTCATTATTAGTCGACAGGTACATGTGATCTTTTGATTATAAGAAGTTATCATCGATTCTCGGTTTTGTATAATTGTCATGGTTATGGTCTCCTTTATATTGCTATTATTCATCTTCAATCGCCTTAAATTTTATTCTATGGTGATCATTTTCTTTCTGATGAATTCCGTTCCATTCGACATCTCATAGATGTAAATGCCGGATCCGGGAAGGTCTTCAGTAGATACATTTATCTCATGCCATCCCCTAGCATATATATTGTTCACTTTTATAATATTACGTCCTGACAGATCTGTTACGACAAACTCTACCTCACCATTTTGTGGTTGGTAAAATCTAATTGAAGATGTTCCATTAAATGGGTTTGGTACATTCTGCTCCATTACAAATCTTTCTGTATACTCTTCTGATTCAAATTCGAGGAATACATCGTGTGTTACGATCGAGCTTGACTCCTCAGTATATAATTCTGATATCATAAAGTCCCCTGTCAACTCTATTATGTCTTTCAGTGGGGCATAAGTATCAGAAGTCTTCAATGTGATATAAATCAAGGCATTGTCATCAGTATCTATAGATTCAATACTATTCCAACTGATGCGAAGCTCTCCATCAATCACTGTATATTGATCTTTAGAAATCTCGATTTTGTCAGAGTAGACATTTAATACCTCAGCTCTTTTATTAATACCTAATGCGATTTGCATTCCAGCCAGGCTCGTAGCTTCGCCAGGTGTCAATCCAATCACTACTTCATTAGCTGATCTTCTGACTTCACTAACGGTAATAGATTCCAGCGATCTTGTAATTCCGAGGAGCGCACTTTGTAACAGTACATTACCATTTACATCTCCCATCTTCACACCTACAAAGTCCATTTCGAGGTGATCTTCCTTCAGATCGTCTATAGAAAGTATCTGCTTATAAGGAAATGGTCGGGTCGGATCATCAAAGTTCTGAGATGCGTCAACGAAAGTCCATGATTGACCAATCGGTATATCTCCGGCCAGTCCAAGAATCAATCGTCTTAGATGCACTAAATCAATCGCTGATACATGGCCCGAAGCATCGACGTCTGCAGCTATAATTTTATACGGACTTTCAAGTGTCCTTAAGCCAAGAATATGTCGTTGTATCAAGAGTAGATCAAGGGTCGAAACTCCATTTAAATATCCATCTTCCCTGTGTGCACTCACTTCATATGAGTCTGTCATAGGCACTTCTTCAAAGCTATAATCACCTTTCAATGGCGTCATTCTAAAGGATGATGCACCCGTGTTCATAGTTGTCAATGTCACTTCTACGTCATCTACTGTAAAGTTCTTTTCAGTGAATACTTCTCCCGCTACAATCCCTGATCCTGTATTGTCGCATTGATTGTTCAAATCTTCCAGTGTCAGTGTCACCTGACCTTGTAAATAATTGCCAGATTCATCCACTATGAATAGATTATGCGGTAGGGTTCTTAGATCCGTACCCTGCATATCTGCACAGTTAAAGTTCAGTGATGTCGGGCCATTAGCTGCATTGAAGTGGAAGGTGATGCCACCTATGTCACTACAATTATCCGATGCCTGACTGACCAGCTCATTAGCATTTACTGTGATACCACCAGAACTAATCAATCTTGTAATATTTCTGAATGTTCCGCTTGGTTTCACCCCATCAAAGACCTGTATGTCCTTAATACAGGCCGATGCATTACCACAAGGATCTGTAGCGGTCCAAGTCACTGTATACAAGCCTACTTCGAGTGCAGTAGATATTGTGTTTTTATTTCCTGCAAGTACGGTAGTTCCATTAAAATCTAAAATCTTATAGGTCCAGATGAGATCATCATTGTCATGACAGTCATCTGCTGTAACTGATGTAGTTACGTTGGCCGTACAACTATTAGCATTCGTCGCTGTAAATGTCTCCGTATCACATCCGGTTATAATCACCGGTGCTACAGTATCTGTCAACTTCAATATCTGGATATATTCCCATTTTCCTTTTGTGGGATCGCTTGGATCGCGCTGACACCAGTCATAAAGCGTCCATGTCCTCAACACTTTTGCACACAGTCCTTCTACATCTCTGAAGATCAAGTCTTCATGATCTAGACCAAGACTACTACATGCATAGGCATCGAGATCGATATTCGGACTAAATCCAGGAGGTAGTACATCAGGATTCGTGTTAGGACCTGCACATCCTTCACCTTCATAATCAGGTGGCCATATATTGATAAGGTCAGCAGGGTCAAATGTCTCCCCGGGTAATCCGCGAGTGATTGTCTGGGTAAATCCTATAGCGTTACCCAAGTCATCAATTTTTCTCCAGGTCCTGGTGATTGTACCTGATCCACATGCCGTAGTATCAACATCGACAGTGAATAAATCCGGCGGACAAGGTATACCACATGTCGTTGTTAAGAAGGTTATAGTACTACCATCATCGACTAAGTATTCATCTATAGGATCTTTACACGAGATAGTAAAGTCACGTTTCCTAACTAAAGTATCAACAGCACTATTATCCTGTACGGTTACCATGACCATACATTCATTAGTATTGCCACTTAAGTCGGTGACCCTTAGTTGTACGAGGATTTCCTCACCGAGCATCGCATCTTCACAACAGAATTTCACATAACTTCCAAAGATGAGATTCTCCGGGAAATCCGGACAATTATTGGTCATACGACGAATCTCAATTTTTTCA
>JAJCYJ010000114.1 GCA_029262975.1 Saprospiraceae bacterium | reverse complement strand
GGTGGCGTTTGGAAAACTGATGATGCTGGACAGAGCTGGATGAATATCTCAGATGGTCAGATAAAATGCGGAAGTATTGGTTCAATAGCAGTCTCACCAATATCGCCAGAAACCATCCTGGTAGGAACAGGTTCTGACAGTCCAAGAGGAAATATCAGTTCTGGCATCGGTATGTACAAGACGATTGACGGAGGAGCTCACTGGACCCATGTCGGAATGGACCATTGTGGTCAAATCGGAGACATCATCTTTGATCCTGTTAATCCTGAGATTATATATGCCGCAGCACTGGGCAATATTTTCGCTCCAAATAAAGAAAGAGGCGTCTATAAATCTACTGATGGTGGCAATACCTGGGAACAAGTGCTTTATCTCAATGACTCTACCGGTGCTGTTGATCTCGCGATTCATCCTCAGAATCCTCATATCCTCTACGCCGGGATGTGGCGTGTTGAAAGAAAACCCTGGACCCTAATTGATGGAGGTCTAACTGGTGGCTTGTATAAATCTATTGATAGTGGAAAAAATTGGTCAAAGGTGGAAAATGGATTACCAGACGGTCTGATTGGCAAAATAGGTGTTGATATTTCACCGGCTAATCCAAAGAGAATATGGGTCATTCAACAGACTGCTGATGAAAAAAAAGGAGGTATTTATAGATCAGACGATGGTGGAACAAGTTTTACAAGGATTAATCGAAATCATAAATTGAGACAACGAGGATGGTATTATTCAAGGATTTTCGCTGACCCCATCGATGAAAATACTGTGTATGTTACAAATACCGGGTTTTATAAATCAATTGATGGTGGTAAAACATTTGATACTAGATATAGTGTGCCTCATGGTGACTGTCACGACGTGTGGATTAATCCGAAAGATCCTGATATTTTGATGAACGGCAATGACGGAGGTGGAACAATATCTTTAAATAGTGGCAGAACCTGGTCTACGCCAAATAATCAACCTACTTCAGAATTTTACAGGCTGACTGTTGACAATCAATTCCCATATAGACTATATGCAGGTCAACAGGATAACACTACTATTTCAATACCAAGCCGGGGTTCTGGCGGTCTGCATCCCAAGCAACATTGGTATGATGTAGGCGGTGGAGAAAGTGGCGACGTTGCGATACATCCCGATAATCCGAACATTGTTTATGCCACGACTTATAGTGGCATTATTACGAGGAAAAATCTGGAAACCGATGAACGGCGAGATATAGGTGTTTATCCTCATTATACAGAAGGAACAGAACAAAGAGATTTAAAATATCGCTGGCAATGGAATTTTCCGATTAGAATATCGCAACATGACCCAAATGTCCTTTATCACACATCTAACTATGTCCACAGATCTGTTGATGAAGGACAAACCTGGGAAATTATAAGTCCGGACCTTACCAATGACATAGATGCATACCAGGGCATACCAGGCGGACCCATTCAGCATGACGCTACAGGGGTCGAAGTATACAGTACAATCTTTAGTTTTGAAGAAGATCCGCATGATGCCCAGATTTTATGGGCAGGATCTGATGATGGCAGTATTCATATCACCCGAAATGGTGGTACATCCTGGTCAGAGATTACACCTCCTATGATGCCAGCAGAAGGTACCGTAAATGCTATATGTCCTTCCACTCATCAGGCAGGAAAAGCCTATGTGGCTGTCTATCGATATAGAGATGGTGATTCTAAACCGTATATTTTTATTACGGATAATTATGGTCGTTCGTGGTCAAAATACACACACGGTATCCCTAATACTCATTTTGTCAGAGCTATCGCAGAGGATGAAGAAATTCAGGGTCTTCTCTTTGCCGGAACTGAGTATGGCATGTATATTTCATTTAACGATGGTGTTCGTTGGGCACCATTTCAACAGAACTTACCTCATACCCCAGTTACGGATATTGAAGTTCATCAGGGCGATTTAGTATTATCGACACAAGGGCGGGGATTTTGGATCATGGATGATCTAAGTCTGTTGCGATCTGTTAAAGATTATCGACCATTTGAAGACCACGCACTTTTTCCAATTTCGGATTCGTATAGAAGTAATATCGGATGGCGAGCTGGTGGCGAAGCAGGCCCCGGTTCTCCCCCATACAATGTTCATATAAATTTCTATGTACACGAACTGGACACCTCGGACCAGGTGGAAATTGAAATACTAAATGAGCAAAATATAAGGGTCTTTTACAAGAGCACAGATGCGAGTGACAAAGATGATTTATTAAAAGTTAAAGATAGCATGAACCTAATGAAATGGAATCAGCGATTGCCCCGACCAGAATTAGTCGATGACCTGGTCATGATGGACATGCGTTTTCCGGGACAAGGATCAAAGGCTCCGCCTGGCAACTATACCGCACATTTAAAAATCGGCGATAAGGATTATTCAGAGAGATTTCAAATAAAGAAAGATCCACGTTGGAAAGTTACGGATAGCGACTTAATTGAAAATTATAATTTGGCAAATGACATTTCTGATCTTTTAACGGAATCTCAAAGAAGAATTAAGAACCTGAGATCAATTAGAGAACAAATTGAAAAAACCAATACCCTGCTTGCAGAACGAAAAGAACATGAAGAAATTCAGAAAGCAGGCAAAGCATTGGTCAAGACTTGTCTTGACACAGAAGACCTCATATATCAACGGAAAATTGAAACCAGCCAAGATGAAATTAATTATCCAAGAAAATTTACAAATCATTTGGTCAGGCTTTACCGGTTAGTCATCAATCAAGACAACAAGCCCTCAGGAGGAGAATTGGAAAGATGGGCAGATCTCCAGCAACAATATGAGCCCTTCAATAGAGCGTATCTGAATATTACAACTGTATCTCTACTTCAGTATCTTGAAACTGTAAAGGAGGCAAATATTCCCTATATCGTTCTACCAAAAAAATAGAGTGGTATGAATATAGAAACTGTAAGAAATGATACGCAAAATTGCAAGGATAAAATATTTGTAAATACCGCCGGGTCATCGTTAATGCCATCACCTGTAGTGACATCTATCATAGATTATCTAAAAGAAGAGGAAAGAATAGGAGGTTATAAATTACGGGATATCAGATCGGCTGAAATTAGTGAATTCTATCAACAGGCTGCACAACTTGTGAATTGCAGTCCGCGAAATATTGCCTTCGCCCATGACGCCACTGATGCATTTACAAAAGCCTTATCTTCAATAGATTTTAAGTCAGGCGATTGCATCATTACTACAGATGACGATTATGTTTCTAATCACATAAATTTCATTTCTCTTTCGAGAAGATTTGGAGTGCGTATCCTACGATGCAAAAATCTAAAGAATGGAGATCTTGACATCGATCATTTTGAGCAGTTAATTAAAAAACAGAAACCTAAATTGGTAACTGTGACCCATATTCCAACTAATTCAGGACTAATTCAGGATGTTAGAAGTATTGGAAATATATGTGCATCAAACGAGGTGATTTATCTCGTGGATGCCTGCCAATCAGTAGGACAGATACCAGTAGATGTACAGGATATTAAATGTGATTTTTTAAATGCAACCGGGCGAAAATTCTTACGAGGACCACGAGGGACTGGTTTTCTGTATGTGTCAGACCGAATGTTACAACAACAAAGTGCGCCACTATTCATTGATTTGCACGGTGCAAAATGGACCCACGAAGACCAATACCAGATAATCGATGACGCCTCTCGATTTGAGATGTGGGAAAAACCATATGGCCTTGTTGTTGGATTGAAAGAAGCTTTTAAATACGCTAATGGGATAGGAATTGAAAATATCCAGAAATACAATAAAACAATAATTAATAGATTAAGAACCAACCTATCAGAAAACGCTTTAATTAGAATGTATGATAGAGGATCACAAACGTGTAATATCCTGACTTTTCAGAAAGAAGGTTGTTCGTTACAAGAGATTACGGACAAACTCGACAAGCACCGAGTATATTACAGTGTCACATCTAAGGAAGGGGCGTTATTGGATTTTATTAAAAAGGATATTGATTGGGCCATAAGACTATCACCACATTATTTCAATACAATAGAAGAAATGGATAAAATATCTGAAATCCTGGAGTAGTGTTTCTTGTTCAAATAGCTAACTGACTTTTGCAGGACGCTTGCTATCTAACCAATTTAATTACCACGCCGTCATGGCATCTTCAAACAACTTTTCCAGGTCTTCCGCTTTTGCTGGCCGTGGAGAAAGTTTGGTCACACGATGTTGCGGAAGGGTTCCGTCCACAAGGGCGGGGATGTCTTCGGAAGTATACCCTACTGCCGATAAACCATTTGGAATATTCAATTCTCTCATCAGTTCAATTATTTGATCGGCGAGATAGTCACCAGCCATATGGATAGCATCTTTATTATCCGAGACATTGGCTCCCATCATAGTAGCGATCTTAAGGTGTCTTTCCGGACATGCTTGTCCGGTAAAACGAAAAACTGCCGGAGCATTAAGTATGACAGACATACCGTGAGGTATTATTGGATAAGTAAGATTCAACCCTTCTGGTCTATAGTTCTTAACCATGCCTGATACAGGATATGACATACCGTGACATAGATGGACGCCAGCATTTCCAAATCCCATTCCGGCCATACTTGAGGCTAATATCATATTTTCCCGTGCTTCGTCATCAGAGGAATCCTTGTATGCTCTGACGATATACTCTGAAGTCAGTTCAATTGCCTTAAGAGCCCACATATCGCTGATTGGGTTATTGCCCTGATAGGCTGGTCTGTAAATTGGACGTTCAGGTCTTGGTCGTTGGTGATAGGAAATTGCGGTATATGATTCCATTGCATGACATAAGACATCCAGTCCGGAAGCTGCTGCTATAACAGGAGGCATACTTCTTGTGTTCTCGGGGTCTACAAGTCCAAGTATTGGTTTTAAATATCTGTGTGCGATTCCTGATTTCGCATGTCTTTCAGTCAGATCCATAATGACTACTCCCGTAGTCTCACTTCCGGTACCGGCAGTAGTCGGAATGGCGATTAATGGTTTGACAGGTCCAGGAACTGGCTTCCCTAAACCGATCGGTGCATTTATATATGCATAAAAGTCATCGGGGTAAGTGGCATACAAGTTTGCAGCTTTTGCTGTGTCAATTACAGATCCACCTCCCACAGCCACATACCCCTGATAATCACCATCTTGTGCAAAGGTGATCGCCTCTTTCATCGATATGTCGGTAGGTTCAACTCTGACTCGATCAAATAAATCAAAGGATATATTTTCTTGTTCGAGTGCATTTAAGACTGTTTGAACGGGGCTTAGATCCTTAAGATTGGCATCTGTAAAAACAAGTACCCGGGTGATTCCCATATCGGCAAGGTCCATTCCGACTTCTTTGGTAACTCCGGGTCCAAATCGAAGATTTGAAGCTGCCATCTGGACTGCATATTCTTTTTCCATTTCCAATATTATCCAATTGAGCTGATATTCTATAATCGTTTTAGAAAGATTAGAGAAAAAGTTACGCACATACCGAGATAGTTGATAGTGATAACGAATGGTGCCATTCAATTCTCTACACTTCAGAAGCTGGAAGTGTTTCATTTTGTAAGAAAAGGTTGGACAAGCTTTGCCTAAGAGACCGAAAAAAAATTTAGTCGGCGACTTTTTTGACTATTTTAAAAACGTTGCCAACGGATGATGCACGTTTTTAAATTGTACCCTATCAAAGCGCCAACCTTCAGGCCTTTTTTATTTGTTCATAAATAGACATGGATGACAGCATATGAAAGTAAAGACAAAACTGGGGTAGTTATAACCAGCATTAGTCATTTATTCGATAGATATTCATTCCTATAAAAGAACCGTTTATCGAAAATCTGCTAGGCAAATCGTCTTTTCCCAAGAGCAAGTCGTGAAATGTTGCCGGTTTTGTGACCAACCTGCACATTTGTGTTATTGTTTCACATAAAATAAATCAGACCATAATGAAACTTGCACAAAACATTAGAAATGCCATAATAGTCATGTATATCGTCGCATTCTTCGGCATTCTTATCATGGGCCTAATAATGAGTTAGTCAACATACTACACTGATATTCAACCATCTAAACACGCTAAACGTGCGCGTGTTCTACTAAGCTATGCCTCTGACGACAATTATATAAGTCGCGGAAATCAATGCATCAATTCGTAGATTTACTACATAATCCGTGCATAAATATTATCTGTCAGTCTTCTAAATTCTCTACTCGATACAGATATTATCCGTCAGCAAGGCATAGCTTTTATTCATTAGGCATCACCAATTACTCTATTCATAAAAGAACAGAGAATGACTCCACCCCAAATTGATTTCAGAGATTAAAATCGATATGGAACATAATTCTAAAAATGCTCAATATGCGATTTTTCACTTTGGACAAAAATGGTAACTACTCGAAAAACAAAATTCTGAACTGTACCTTGAGGCATAAACCAATCATAAATACCACATAAATATTCTTATTTTCATCTTTGCAGATCGATATCTATGAATATCCTAAATCAAAAATCAGAGAGATTCACTCCTGACGCACCTGTCGAAGGAAAAGTATGAAAGAAACGATAAATATTATCCGCTCTCGATGGAGAGAATATTTGTTAGAAGTGCTGGTCATAATTCTCGGCTTGTTACTAGCTTTTGCACTAAATAACTGGAATGACCTGCGTATTCAAAGAATTGAAGAACAAAAAATTCTGTCCGTCCTCCATCAAGAATTTGAAGGCAACCTGAAGGCACTTAATAGTATCCTGGAATCTCACGACATATCTATCAATCTGCTTTTAGATGCCGTGCGAAAATTAGAAAATCAAAATAATGAAAAATCTTCAGAACTCATCGAAGCAATAAAGATGGCGTTTCATGGCAAAACATACAATCCGATGTTTGGTGTTATGAATTCACTGCTCAATTCTGATCATATAAATTTAATTGAAAATGAAGAATTAAAATACAGTCTTGCGAGATTTCCAGGAATGATAGATGACTACTTAGAAGAAGAGGAATTTATTCTGAGAATTATCTTTGATATTGTCATTCCCGAATTACTTAACTTAGATCCTGAATCCACAAAGATTGATAATTTAATTATAAAAAATAGTATACCACTTGTTATACAAAATGTCTCGGGTGCGACAGACGAAGGGGTTGAGCTAAGAACGGAAATGATAAGAATATCAAGCTTAATAAAAAAGGAAAGAAATTAAAAACAAACAACTGCACCGATCAATGCTTGTACACACCATTTTAGCGTTGTAATTCGACAATTAATCAGTCATAAGGACGAGATGAGATGTACCTTCGAGAAGTTCTCTTTTAGGAATCAATTTGTTTCTTAAAAATCAGTATCGTTTGTAGCAAGATTCAGATCCTTGATCCATATATTTCTGTATAAAACATTATGTCCTTCTGCCTGTAACTTTATACCTCCCGGTGTATCTGTAATTCCTTTACCCCCATCATTTCCTCCATCGAGGCCGGAATTCGGACCACCCCATACCTGGTTAATTTCTTGATTAACATGCACTTTAATTCCATTAAAATATACAGTGGCTTTTGCTTTTTCTATTCTTACACCAGCCTTAAATCTTGCAGCTCGAAATACAACATCATAGGCATTCCACTGACCC
>JAJCYJ010000113.1 GCA_029262975.1 Saprospiraceae bacterium | reverse complement strand
CTGCCAGCTTCTGCCTAAGGCATCTTTGACCATAAAATCCAACTTTGGACCATAAAAAGCAGCCTCTCCGAGTACGGTCACAGTCTCCAGTCCTACATCTTTTGTTGCTTCGATGATAGCACTTTCTGCCTTATCCCAGTTCTCATCACTGCCTATATACTTCTCTTTGTTCTCCGGGTCACGAAGTGAGATTTGTGCTGTAAAACTTTCGAATCCAAGTTTTTGAATCACATGCATCGTCAAATCCAGCACACCAAGAAATTCATCTTTTAACTGATCTGAAGTACAAAAGATATGTGCGTCATCCTGTGTAAATCCCCTGACTCTTGTCAGTCCGTGTAATTCGCCACTTTGTTCATATCGATAAACCGTCCCAAACTCAGCTATACGTACTGGCAACTCCCTGTAAGATCTTGGGCGATATCCGAATATTTCACAATGATGGGGACAGTTCATCGGTTTCAACAAGAATTCTTCTCCTTCCCTCGGTGTATTGATTGGCTGGAATGAGTCTTCACCATACTTTTCATAGTGTCCTGAAGTCACATACAATTCCTTCTTCCCGATATGGGGTGTAATAACCGGTTGGTATCCTCTCTTTATTTGCTCTTTCTTCAGAAAATCTTCCAACCTCGTGCGCAGAGCTGTTCCCTTTGGCAACCAAATAGGAAGTCCAGCACCGACTTTTTCTGAAAACATAAATAACTCTAACTCCGCACCCAGTTTTCGATGATCTCTCTTCTTCGCTTCTTCGAGCATGTGCAAATACTCGGTTAGTTCTTTTTGTTTGGGAAATGTGATCCCATAAACCCGTGTCATTTGCTTGCGTCCTTCATCTCCCCTCCAGTAGGCGCCAGCCAAACTCAATAATTTTATGGCTTTGATGATGCCTGTATTAGGAATATGAGGTCCCCTGCACAAGTCGGTAAATCCGCCCTGCTGATAAAAGGAAATTGTTCCGTCTTCAAGATCCTCGAGCAATTCTAATTTATATTCATCTTCCTTTTTAGTGAAAAATGAGATGGCATCTGACTTACTTATTTCGCTTCTTTGAAAGTCATTTTTTTGACTGGCCAGTTCCTTCATTTTGTCTTCAATCTTCTTGAAGTCATCTGATGACAGAACTGTATCTCCCGTGTCAATATCATAATAAAACCCATGCTCGATAGAAGGACCAATACCAAATTTGGTCCCCGGATATAGTGCTTCTATCGCCTCAGCCATTAGGTGTGCTGACGAATGCCAAAAGGTAGCTTTACCTTCTTTATCCCGCCAGGAATGCAGTTGTATATGTGCATCCGAATGTATAGGTCTGGATAAGTCTACGATCGCTCCATCGACACTTGCAGCAAGAACATTACGTGCCAATCCTTCACTTATAGATGATGCAATCTCAAATGAAGTTACGCCTTCTTTATACTCGCGAATTGCACCGTCCGGAAACGTAATTGTGATCATATAAATCGATTACTCTATAGCGTGAATATTCAATTAATCAAAAAATGACAAAATCAATATTCACTTTGCTCAAGTATTAAGCGGCAAATATAAACTTCCACATTCATCTTATGAGTAGTTCGATCAAAATACATTTAAATTATTATCATTTGAACTAATCAAATATTAAGACTGTCCGCTCCCGGGATAAGTCACTAGTCTGATCGTAAATCATTTTTTTTGCTTAAACTACACTGGAGCAGTTGCATTAGGGTCTCCGAGCGTTACAGACCACCGGGTCATAGAGATGAAAACTACTTCATTTGTCACCATTTTTGAAATAGTCAAAATGGTGACAAATGAATACATCAATTTTTTATTTACATCAACTAGTTCCTAAGGATAAGCACACTTCCTTTTGGTTTATTTTTTCGACTATCTATGCTGTTGACGATTTCGAAATAGTAAAGACCCGTAGTAAGGCGTTCACCATAATCGGAATAACCATACCAACGGTATTTATTCAGACCTCTTTTAATACCTCCAAAATCTGATTTTGTAGCATGTTTTACAAGCCTGCCATCAGCGCTATAAATATATAAATCAAAGAATTCTGGTATAAATTCTGAATCCAAATAATAGGAAAATTCAGATGAGTGGACCAAAGGATTGGGTGCAACGGAAAATTTATTACCCTCACCACTAAATCTTACTTCAAAGGTAATCCTGTAAGCATGGTCACCAGCCAGATTTCCTGCAATATCTTTTGCTTGAACTTCGAGCGTATAAATACCTTCAAAATTGAAATTAGGCGTGATGACGAAGCTTGCCCTGTTTTCCTCAAGAGAAGTTGCAGGCAACCAACGAACCACAGGACTTGTAGTATCTACCCGCCACTCAAAGACCTGGGGATAGTAAATGGTAATCTCAAAATCTTCTGGATTATCCAACAAAAGAAAAGAAGTTTCGTCCCTTAAGGAAATTACAATTTCAGGGGTGGGCAGCACTCTCTCACCATCAACGATATGTCTTCCATCAAAGGTGACATCCAAAAAAGGATTACGGCGATCCGGGCGAACATAGAATTTTGAAAATCCAAGATTATTGCAATCTGTTACTTCATTCTGATCCTGGTGTGGATTGATTTCAATGACCACCTGGTAATCTCCGGACAATCCATCTGTAGGAATCATTTCTATCACCTTGATCGTATCTTTTCCGGGCAACTTATCAGACCGTTTTACTATAATCTTCTCTTTATAATTTCTGTCAATCAATGTATACTTTATAAGGATTGGATCCATTCCTACATCCGTCAAATTAACCAGGTCAAAATCCAGCTCGAGCAACTCGCCTGCATTCAAAGTGTCGGCTATTGTAAAAGATGATGCATCAGCATAAAAGGCGGCATCAGGTAACGAATTAGTAAACACCCTCCAATAGGTTAATTGAGGAGCCGATTTAGATTCTGTATCCCTGGTTTGATATATCAACTCTATCCTGGGATACCTGGCCGGATCTATGCTGGTCAGATTGACATCATAGTCATTGCTGATTTTTTTAAGTGTATCACGAGCTCCTCCAGGCTTTACACCCATGACCAATATTCTCGTTTGATCCTCTTCATCTTTTTCTTCTTCCCACATGAGCCGAAGCCATCTGTCTTGTTGGTCAATCGCCACGGATGTCACCGTTCCTTCTTCCCAAAGCGTACGAGCTTTTGTTGTCAGATCGATCGTCTCATAAATGTTGTTAGCAATGTCCTCAATGACAACGCCTTTCCCTTTATCATAAATGAAAGTATAGGGAACTGTTCCCTTTACCAATAGCTCACGGATTCGGGTAGCTCCATAGGATTCTATTTTGTCTATAAGAGAGACCCCGTTATTATTCGGGAGGTCCCAAAACGATATGTTTAATGACGATGTATCGCTGTCCAACATAGTATGGAAGAAGACGCGGGCACCATCAGGGATGGCGTCTAATAATGCCAAAATTCCGTCGACATCTTCTTGATCGTTCATATCGTAAATAAAGCCATCCGATGTGAATGGGATACTTCCAAAGTCTGAACCATTATTTTTAAATATAATTTCTTGACGATCCCAGGCAAAGATGGAGAGCAAAGACCCTTTAGCTCTCGGATTAAGCGAAGCCCAGGGAGTATTATTTACATATACCGAAAAGTCTCCCTCGTTTCTAATTTCATTCTTGATCCGAATGTCCCAAATTCTTTCTCCGTATTCAAATTTCCTTGTCTGAGTGTTCAGATCCATTTTATAATAAGTATCCTTTTGCCATTGATAAAAGTGACTTTGGCTCCAACCCTGGGGACTTCCCGGCAAATATATAAATGACGCTGATGCCCAACTATTGGATTTTAATCTTCCATCATCATCGATCGGCGCAATTCGCCAGTAATACACAGTACCACGTACAGCTTCGATGTCTGGTTCCCAATTTATAATACTCGTGATATTATCCTTTATAGCCTCTTTTAAAAAAGGACTGTCGAAGTGCTCCGTCGTATCTATTTGAAGGATAAATCTTCCACCTGGATGAAGTCCGTTATTTACCGCAGATCTGAGTGTAATTTTATTTTCAGAATAGATGCCAAAATTCTGTGGGAAAACCGGTTTGGCACTATTATCAAAAACAAAGAATGCGATCCCTTTCTCGCCGTCTTGAGAGAACAAATCATTATTTTTTTCGGCCTTATTTCCGGGTAGCTCTTCAATCAGATCATCAGGATCTATTGTAATCAATAACCGGTTGGTGCCTGTCCAATTTACATTAGGATTATCAAGTTCGATACTGACAGTTGCACTATAACCCGGAGCTGGCAAAACAACCATTTGAGTATCAGCTGGTGTCCCATCAGGAAGCAAGTGTACGATTTGTACATCGAGCGCATCATCGGCCATAGCACCCAGGTTTAGAACGTCAAAAGTCAATGTAAACTTAGATGTTGTGGCATTAAGAATACCAGGTTCGATGGATACAGATTCTTCATCTATGCTATAATCGGGTCCCTTGAAGGAACCATACCTGTAAGCGGGATCACCGTGTAAAGTCAACTGTTCAATTAGAGTCTGCACGGAAATGGATGGATTGTTTGTCCTTTCTTCCAAAGAACGCTGCAGGATATCACCTATCGGAAGACCATACATTTCATCACCCATCAGGTTATAAAAATTTATGCCTGTAAAGTACTGGGGCTCCGGATAAGCTGTTCCGGAAGAGGCTATAAATGCAATAGCTCCCCTGTCTTTTTCCAAGACAAAGTCCTCGCTGATACCTCCATTGGAAGTATGAATGTTTCCGGAATGGCAACCAAGAGAGAGGATAATCGGATTGCGTCCCTGGTTATTATACTTTACGGGATCTTCAAGACTGAAATCAAATGAACCAACAGCCGAATGACCAAAAAATGTCAAAAGTGCTGCCCCTTTATCTATTCGTGACATTATGTCTTCAGTAGTTGCTCTTTGTATAGGATCGGCTGATGTCTTTCTGAAGGTAAAAACATCTGCACCGAAAGTGTTATTAGTGAGCACACTGCCCATGTCATTTAGAAACCTGAAAAGTGTAGCCTGATTTCCGGCAGAACCGCCACTTAGATGGATTACATTTTTCTTCCAGGATTGCGCACCTTTGGTCTGTTCTTCATCTGTTCTTACCTCGTGCGCTTTTATTTTATCGAGATAATTATACACTTCTTCTGCAGTCTGGGCAGCAAGACGACCAATGGGTTTATGAGGATGCCGCTGATGATCAAAAGCTAAAAATAAATTGTCTGATCCGGGTATCCCAAAGGTTGGCACCAGTGCTTTGGTGGGTAATCCTTCTTTTATTTCTGTGTATTCACGGCCTTTACCAATGATGAAAGTGTAATCCGGTAGCGCATTTTCAGACTTCAATCTTTTCATAAAGTTTTTAATGGCTATAGGATGACCTGTGATGCCATAAGCGTATCGCTCCGTAAGTTGGTCTATGTCAACGATTGAAACTTTATAATTTCCTCCTTCTTCTGAAGCCCTGTAATCTGCATAAGCCTGAACTGCACCTGAAGCAATTAATTCTTTATGAGAAATAATCAAATATGCAGAAGCACTTGGGGTGTCCATCATGTTAACTTTGACCAGTCCGGATACTTCGCTAACACCCTGATCCTGATCAACTAACATCCATTTGTGTTCTCTGCCACCAGCAGGTGTCACAAAACGAACGAGTCCATTCTTTAACTCCGGTTTGACAAATATGTTTTCAGATAAATTGTAGAGCACGGGCTGATCTCCTCCAAAGCCTTTTATCTCTATATATCTTGAAATGATCGAAGCCTGTTGATTAAATTTTATTTCGACTTCGCCATCAAATTCATACTTCCTGGGATAATGTACCTCAACACGAGCCAGTGTGTGTTTTTCGTTTTCTTCGGACATCGGAGCTATGTGCAAGTTGAGAAACCCTTCTTTTAATTCGTCTAAAGGAAACCGCTCATCGATGTTGACAATACCATATCCTCTTTGGGGGCTTAACTTAAGCGTCCGATTATCGGTGGAAACACGCCAATTGCGACTCAGCACATTGGTGCCAAATCTCATAATGACCCTGGGATCTACTCCAAAAGATGATAGTTTATTAATGGGAATAGAAAGATCACGGGTTCGGGCAAGTTCACTACCATAACCTTCTGCATAATCCAGAGAGGAATAACGGATGAAGTTTCTGCCATCATGTGATGGCTTGTGATGAAATTCTTCAAATGTCCGTACTTCGTGATGTATGTAATATGGTTCTTTGGGCGGTAAGCCCGAAACATCAAGACCATTGGATACTTCCAATATTCTTGCGGGATCTGTTGCCTCTTGTGTTTCTGTCCAAGTGAGGTAATAGGGTCTGCCGGTGCTGTAAAGGCTTATATATGGATTGAGTTGCTGTAGTGCTGCATCTTCATAGAGAAGACCATCGACACTGCCATCATTGGCATCACCATAAAATTCTATAAAATCATTGGGACCAAAGAGGTCATTAGTTGAGGTCCTGATCGCAATCTCTTCACCCAGGCTGAACATTTGAAATTGATCACCTGTGATTTGATTCATGGGTATCCCAGCTTCTAGAAGCGATGTAACAGGTATCCTGTAAATACCCTCTTTTTCTGTTGAAAACTTGTAGTATGTCTGATCCATAACGATCCACTCATCTCCATAGGAAGATGGATCGAGTTGACCACTCACAATTCGTGAAAGGATAGATATTACAAGGAGGCACACAATCCGTGTCCACATTTTCATCACAGCAAAATACTTTGTAGAAAAAAAGACTATTCAGGACTATTACTCCGCAGGTAGGTAGGCATGTCTGAAAGAAGACATGCAAATAATTCATATTATAAAACACAAATATATGTATCTTATTGATAATTAGCCTTATTAAATAAGGATTAACATTGTTTTTTATTCATAAGCATTAGATGAAAATCTTCCCTTCGTATTGCATATTAGGTGTCTATCGATAAATCATCATCTATTATTAAAACTATACTATTTAAATCCGGAATCAATTCCCCTTGAGGAGGTCAGGGGGTGGAATTGAATACAATATAGAATCTGACTTTGTTTTTTTCTAAACCTTTGATCTTTAAGACACCTAATTATTTTAAATAAAATGTGTCCACGTATTCCTTATATTCTATTTTACTCCTTTTTAAAAAAGGAGCGCAAAATCGGCTGATTTAATACGCAGATTAAAGGCCAGCAGGATGCAAAGCACTTAATTGTTCCTTTTAAAATCAAGACCGGACGTTTGGATTTGCGCTGCATTTAATACAGACCTTTAAGCACACCTGCTTTGCAAGCAGGCCCGGCATGGCCGCAGCGCCATATCAGCCATAGCATACCCAATATGAGTGCGCTGCGATAAAAATTAAATTTAAAAGTCTTATCAGTCTTTTGCTATTCATCTCTTCTAATTCACAACACCGGAGGTCTTACTTTAGGTTAGCCAGGGGTTGCATCTTGTCCACCGCAGGAGGAAACCTTGGTCAAGATTAGAAAGGCAACATCAATTGACGGCATTTTTGACCATTTCAAAATTGTGACAACTTTTTAGGCGGCTCCGTCTAAGATTTCAATTGTGATAAGTATGATTAAAAGCATAAGTTCTTTTGAGCACATGACAAAAATCGAAATAGGATAGTTTTAGTCCGCAGAAGAGATAAGCGCGAACGAATCCTTTGTACGTTTTAATCTCATAGTAGAAAATGTTTAAGCCCACTCGTGGTTCCCTCCTTTAAAGGTCTCCCAGACCTTTATCCTTCTACAAAGGAATCAGTCACTCATGTCAAAAAATGTCGAAACCTTATGAAAGAACGATCTACGATGTAATCGAAGTGGAGGTCTGGGAGACCTCCAAGTGATTGAACCGGAACGGGCAAGTACTTATCCTTCTGATTGCGACATAGGAGCAAAATCATTACAACCTGCCTACCCTGCGGGTGCCGCAGGTAGGAGGGGCCCTTTTCCTGCCTGCGGTGCCCGCAAGGGCAGGCAGGTTTGGTTCGGTTTTTTTGGGCAAACAAAAAAATGAACACGGAGAATACTATTTCTACCTTGCTCATCAAATGGAAACAATCCTCATCATCATCTGTATCATCACATCACTGATACAATTTTATTTTTGGATGATTCAGTTGGGAGCACTTTCCAAGGGAGAAAGAAAGGATATTGAAAAGAGTCCTTTTCCTGAATTGACAATCGTAATCGCTGCGCACAACGAAAAAATAAATCTCGAAAAGCACCTGTCATCCTGGCTCAACC
>JAJCYJ010000112.1 GCA_029262975.1 Saprospiraceae bacterium | reverse complement strand
ACCTTTTCCATAAGGTAGGCCTATGTCAATCTTGTCCTGTATTTGACGAGATTAATTAAACCTTGATTTTAGCAACCATACCCCAACCATTGCTAGTCATAATAAACCATTGAAACAAATCAAATGAAGCGTTTTTTATCCATGTTAGATTCCAAATCTAACAAACAAGAAGAAGTTGAAAAATTACTCTTCTATGCCTTAATATATTCTATGGCTTTCTTTGCGGTATATCAACTTTCCTGGACTTAAATCCAAACTCATAATTCGGATTAAAAGAAGATGTGTATTTCCTTGTCGAATGATAGCTCTAAAGATATTTATTAGATCTGTTGGTCTGAAGAACATGGCCTTATATCAAGAAGCCAGTCCTGTTCTTTGTACAATTCTATCAGACAAGGAAATACACTTTCAAAAGTGCTGGTCTAAAAAGCAATTGACTCATATTCTCCCATAATTTCCTTTTCCGTACCTATAACTTGATCATTTTGGCTGACCTCCTTATAGTCCGTAGAAATCAGCTCGTTGCTTTTTAAAACTACCGAGATGTCGGCATCAAATGCGCCATCACGGCTGAAATATATGGATGGCCATCCGATACGACATTCGAGCCGGGCATTTCTGTGGCTGTCATAAGGACGGCTGATAGCGATCAAAAATACCCTGTTTATATCAGTAAGAACCTGTTCTTAGAATAAACAATCATTTACTCGTGTCTCGGCCAAAACGTTGTTTGACCAAATTGACCAATACATTAAAGGTCTTGCAGTTCTTATACTTTCTCCATTCCGGATTTTAGGCCTAACCATCATATTCTCTTCCATAACCGAAGGCGAATCTGGCCGATTTGCTGCGTTGGAGCATAGTGACGAGCAGACTATATCTATCTAAAAATTTCCGGAGGAATAATCATAAATAATTTGATCGAATTTCTGCCAATTATAGGGCATTTGTATTGTCATAAAGTGACATGTCGGAATGGAAATGGAACTGTTGATTTATTTTTGACAAGATAAGTCCCACTTAAATAAGAAGATTATGGTTTATTTATAGTTTGATAAGAACCCGCTTTATGAAGATTACGAATATCGACTACTGGAAAGAGGATATGAAGCTGACTAGACCTTATGCGGTCACCTATGTGATGCATGACAGTGTTCAAAATATTTTTGTTCGTATTGATGGCAGCAATGGACTTTATGGGTTAGGAGCTGGCAGTCCTTCGAAGTTCGTCACAGGAGAATTAATAGACGAAAATTGTAAGGACCGCTTATCAGAATTGGAGGAAAATATAGTAGGTACTGATATCGAAGGATTTAGAAAAACGATCGCAAACCTGGCTCAAATCTATGTTGACAAGCCAGCGTTACTCGCAGCCTTGGATATGGCATTGCACGATTTGTTTTGCAAGACTTTTGGCATTTCAATGGGAAAATATCTTGGGATCCGGCTACAACCACTTCCAACCTCTATAACCATAGGATTAAAAAATGTCCAGGAAACTATCGACGAAGGATTAGAATATAAAGACAGGGATTTTAAAGTTATAAAATTAAAGATAGGAGCGTCTATAGAGGAAGATATCGAAAGATCAATTAAGCTTAGAGAAGCAATAGGTCCCGAGATGTTAATTAGGGTAGATGCTAACCAAGGTTATAATGTCTCGACATTCCAGCAATATATACAAGCTACTAAAGAGGCCAATATTGAATTTTATGAACAACCGATGACTCCTGCTTTGACATTGGATATGTTACTTCTGACTGATCAGCAACGAACGTTGTGTGCAGCAGATGAAAGTCTTCATAAACTGGGAGATGCACTTGACCTCGTCGCACTAAATCGACCTTTCGGAATATTTAATATTAAACTAATGAAATGTGGAGGAAGCTCTGAGGCCATCAGAATTGCCGATGTGGCACACGCCCGTAATATTCAATTGATGTGGGGCTGTATGGACGAAAGTGTCATAAGTATAAGTGCATCATTGAATACTGCCCTGGCTTGTCATGCCACCCGATATCTGGATCTTGATGGAAGTCTTGATCTTGCAAGTGATGTGGCTAAAGGTGGATTTAAACTTGCCGAGGGTATACTTTATCCACTTCCCGACATTCCTGGTCTTGGGGTGTCACTTTTATAAACTACAATTAAAATTGCAACTTATTATTAGAAATGATGAATAAGAAATCAGCCATTGTATTAACCCATGATAATCTTGATAATATACATGCCAAGACTTGTCACGGACTGTTAAGATATTCAGGAAGATTTGATGTCAAGGCAGTGATAGATAGAAAATTTCCGGGAAGAGATGCCGGTGAGGTAATGGATGGGAAGCAACTTGATATTCCTATTTATTCTTCCGTCGAAAGTTACTTTGAAAACATAGGCCATTCAGTTGATGTCCTGATTATCGGAGTGGCCACACATGGCGGTGTATTACCTGAATTTTTCATCCCCGACATTAAAATGGCTATGGAAAAAGGATGTTCTATAGTGAATGGCCTGCATGACTACCTATCGGACCAAAGCATATTGACATCATTAGCAATGAAACATAAGGTATCTCTCATTGATATTCGCAAGCCTAAACCAATTAAGGAATTACACTTTTGGCATGGTGACATATACGATGTGAAAGCTTCGATAGTTGCAGTCCTTGGTGTTGATTGTGCCTTAGGCAAAAGAACCACATGTGGTATGATCTATGAAATGTGCAATAGAAAAGGACTTCGCACTGAAATGATTTATACCGGTCAGACGGGGTGGATGCAAGGATATAAGCATGGATTTATTTTTGATTCGACGCTAAATGATTTCATCTCAGGCGAGATCGAACATGCCGTTGTAACTTGTGATAAAGAGGAGCATCCTGATCTGATCCTTTTAGAAGGTCAATCTTCCTTGCGCAATCCTTCCGGTCCTGGAGGAAGTGAGTTCTTGCTTTCTGGAAACGCAAAAGGCGTTATCCTTCAGATTGCTCCTGAGCGAGAGTTTTTTGAAGGGTATGAAAATTTGAAAGCATATTTGCCATCTGCACGAGAAGAAATTGAACTGATTCGACAATATGGCAGTGAGGTTTTGGCGCTCACCCTGTACAATCAAAACCTTACTCCGGAATTAATTGCTGATCATTCCAGGAGATTAGAAGATGAATTGCATATTCCAGTGGTCACACCTCTTGAAGATGGAGTTGACGAACTTTTTAATGTGATTTACAAACATACCACCCGGATCTAACTCATCGCAATCTTACAATTTTCTGTGTTAAAAGATGACTATTAATGATGGTTGTTGCTTCCAAACCTCTATGTATCTTATAGGAGCCGAACGAAATAGTCCAATCATAAAATAAATTAAGATAAAGAACGAGAGTATGGTACGTATCGCTATTTTGGCCGATTGTTAAATATGGCTCACTATAGCATAAAGTAATGAAGAAGAAGGAATTAGCGGAATACAAGCGTCTCAGGCATTCTAAAGATGAGGCGACTTGGAAGAAATGGGGCCCGTATCTTGCTGAAAGACAGTGGGGTACGGTAAGGGAGGATTATAGCAGAAATGGCAATTCATGGGACTATATCACACATGATATAGCCAGAAGTAATACGTACAGATGGGGAGAAGAAGGGATCGGTGGGTTTTGTGACTTTCGTCAAATCCTTTGTTTGGCACCTGCCTTTTGGAATGGAAAAGACCCCTTCTTAAAGGAAAGATTATTTGGTCTGACAAATGGGCAGGGAAATCATGGTGAAGATGTGAAAGAGCAATATTTTCATCTGGATTCGAGTCCTTCACACGCTTACTGTAAGTATCTTTATAAATATCCTCATAGTGAATTTCCTTATGGTCACTTGTTGGTAAAGAACAGAAAGAGTCGCTTTGAACCAGAATATGAAATTCTCGATACAGGAACTTTTTCCAATGGAAAATATTTTGACTGCTATATAGAATATGCCAAAGCCGATATTGATGATATTTTAATTAAAATTTCGGTTTTTAACAGGGGAGATACACCAGCCAGGATTCATGTTATTCCACACATTTGGTTTCGTAATTTTTGGAAACACAATCCCCGATATGACCGACCAGTCATTAAAAAGTTAGAAGAAGGTCTACTTGAGACTAAATCAATAAGAAACGGGAAGTATTATTACAGATATCAAAATGGACGTGCTGTTTTTTGTGACAATGAGACCAATAATGAAAGGGTATATGGTTCTAAAAATGACGTTTTATATCCTAAAGATGGCATCAACGACTACATCGTTAATGGATCTGCATCGGTAAATCCGGAAGAGCTTGGGTCAAAGGCAGCTATATGGTATCAGGATACAATCGAAGGTGGAGGTTTTAGAGTTTATCGAAGTTATTTATCTAAAAAGAAGGAAAAGAATTACTGGCAAAATTTTGATGAAATTTTTAGTATCAGAAAAAATGAAACAGATGCCTTCTATGATCATGTGATTCCTAAAAATATTGATAGTGCTCATCGACAAATTGTACGAAGTTCATTCGGTGGGCTCTTATGGACCAAGCAGTTCTACTATTATGATGTACACAAGTGGCTGTATGGTAGCTTAAATGAGATGCCACCCAAGCGGGATTATAGCAGAAATAAGGACTGGCAGCATATGACCCAAAGAAACATAATCAGCATGCCAGATAAGTGGGAATATCCTTGGTATGCTGTGTGGGATCTCGCTTTTCATGCTTCAACATTTGTCAGGATTGACCCTGACTTTGCAAAGGGCCAACTCCATTTAATGCTGACCGATTACTATATGCATCCCAATGGTCAAATTCCTGCTTATGAATGGAATTTTTCAGATGTTAATCCACCGGTTCACTCTTGGGCCGTATGGAATGTCTTTGAAAATGACAAGATCACAACCGGAGTACCTGATTTTAATTTTCTTGAAAAATGTTTTCAAAAGCTGTTAGTCAATTTTACATGGTGGGTCAATCAAAAAGACAAAGAAGGTACCTCTTTATTTGAAGGAGGTTTTCTCGGGTTAGATAATATAGGGGTTTTCGATCGCAATCATTTGCCGGAAGGTATCACTAAAATGCAACAGGCTGACTCGACGAGTTGGATGGCCATGTTTACACTCAATATGCTTCGGATGTCGTTGGAATTAGCAACGGTCAATCGGTCGTATGAAGAATTTGCTGCAAAGTTTTTTCGGCATTTTCTAAATATTGCGTGGGCAATGCATCACATTGGCGACAGAAATATTTCTCTATGGGATCAAGAAGATGCATTCTATTATGATGCTGTACAGATGGACGATGGTAAGTCGAGAAGACTCAAAGTCAGATCGATGGTGGGTATCATTCCGTTGTTTGCCGTAGAAGTTATAAACAAAAATCTATTTGATAGTTTAAGTGAGTTTAAAGAAAGGGCTCTTAGAATTATCAGGACACGACCTGATCTGGCGGCTTGGATATCAAGAATTGAAGAGATGAACAAGAATGGAGATTATCTTTTCTCATTGCTAAGAGGATTTCGATTAGAACATATTCTAAAAAGGCTACTGGACGAAAATGAATTCTTGTCAGAGTTCGGTATTCGTTCTCTTTCTAAATATCATGAGAAAAATCCATATATTTTTCACCATAACGGACAACATACAATTGCATATACGCCAGGGGAGAGTGATACAGGAATGTTTGGGGGTAATTCTAATTGGCGAGGCCCTATTTGGTTGCCGTTGAATTACCTTATTATCAACTCTCTTCGAAAATTTTACACATACTTCGGTCCAGAATATATTTACGAGTTTCCAACGGGATCTGGAAATATGTTGAATCTTAAAGAGGTGGCTCGTGAATTGAGTAAAAGATTGATGAAATTATTTACTCGAAATGCTGAAGGGAAATTTCACTATCATACCGATGATGAGGATCACCTGTATACCCGCGATGAGCACTTTAAAGACCACCACCTATTTTATGAATTTTTTCATGGTGAGAATGGTAGGGGATTAGGGGCCTCGCATCAGACTGGATGGACTTCATTAATTGCTAATCTAATTTTAGAACTGGATCAGGAAGAAAAGGATCAGTAAATCATATTGTTTTCTAATTCCTTGGATATACATATCAATCTAACGGGTCTTAACCCATTGTGCCTATATTATATCGAAAGCACAAGAGGTTCAATATGTTCGCATCTGGAGAACCCTCTTGGAGAATGGTTTATACAGTCGTGCTGCATTTTTATTAACGTGCTAACAATTCTCTTGCATTTTCTCTTGCTGAGCCAGTGGGTGGATCTTCGCTGAGCATTTTGGCGATTTCATCTATTCGCTCTTCTAAAGTAAGTAATTTGACATGTGTGATTGTCCTTGTTGGTGTATCTCTTTTTTCTACCAGGAAATGTTTTCCTGATCGGGAAGCGACTTGAGGAGAATGGGTGATACAGATGACCTGCCGTGCATCCGCGATATGATGTAAAATTTCGCCGACACGTTTGGCAACAGCACCGGATATTCCAGTATCAATTTCGTCAAATATTAGTGTGGGCACGCCATATTGGTCTGCTATCATGGATTTGACGCTTAATGCCAGGCGTGATAATTCTCCACCTGAGGCTACTTCCTGCACGGGTTGAGGTTCGATACCTTTATTCGCACTAAATGAAAAAACAATTTCATCGAGCCCGGTCTCCTGATAATCTGGAAGCTCTTTTATAGTAAGTCTGATTTGTGCATTTGGGATGGCCAGATTAAAAAGAGACTTTTCTAATAGTGATGTAATTCTCGGGAATATATTTTCCCTGCTGGAGGAAAGTGTTGAAGCAGCTTTATGGATTTTCATTCTCATGACTTCCAATTCAGCTTTTTGCTTCAATAAAATTTCGTCAACATTTAATACCCCTTCAGTCTGCATTTTATAATTATCACGAAGACTCAATAAGTCCTGAATAGTTTCCTTCCCATGTTTTTTTTCTAATTTATTGATATGATCGAGCGTGTCGGTTAGTTCTTCCAATCTGGTATCACTCATATCAATATTGTCGACCAGTCGATTAGAAATGAAGTCGATCTCTTTTAAAGACTCTTGTACATTGTCAAGATAATCTCTTATCTCAGCTAACTGCGGGTTTAAATCTGCGAGATCATTGAGTTGACGGAAGTAGTGCGAGATACGTGAAGATATGGCATGCTCGGATTCCTGCATTTCCTGATTCATCATTCCAATAATGGAGATAATCTTCTCACTATTACTTAAAGTACCATGTTCATCAATAAGCTCTTGTTTGATGATGCCATCCAATGGGATTTTTTCTAATTCTTCTAATTGAAATTTAATAAAATCCAAATCGTGGGTGCTTTGCTTTTTTGCGGATTCTAATATCTTTATTTCAGCTTTTAGATTTGAAAATGTGTGAAACAGATCTTTGTAATCAGAATATTCTTTTCGATTATTGGCAAGCGTGTCTATGACCTCAAGTTGATAATTGGAATCAGCAATAGAAAAAGTATCAAATTGATTATGAATATCAAGGATGAGAGCTGAAACCGACTTTATATCCTGTAGTTTTACCGGTGTGTCATTGATAAAGGCACGGGATTTGCCAGAACTGCTGATTTCTCTTCTGATGATGATATCTAAAGTCTCAAAATCTGCATCGACCAGGTTTTTAATTCGGTCTAAAATATTTGTACGCACATTAAAATGAGCTTCTACAATACATTTTGCATTCAGATCATACAATACTTTAGTGTCCGCACGAAGGCCATTGATAAGGTTTAATGCTCCGAGGAGTATTGATTTGCCGGCGCCTGTCTCACCGGTGATGACATTAAAGCCATCATCAAAGTGCATCACCACTTCATCAATGATGGCATAATTTTTAATTAAAAGCGACTGAAGCATGTAAGACGGATAAACTATGTTAGCACAAGATATTTAATTAATCTTCTAAGAGTAGTCTTAGAGTTTTGACCAGGCTTAATTCAGTTGGATCTTCTGAAACAAGACAATTGATTCCTAAGGACTTCAAAGTTGATGCTGTTGTGTTACCAATAGCGATGTATCGGGTTGCTTTACCACCATTATCCACAAACGAACGCACATTCATAGGGCTAGTAAGTATCGCTATATCGTATTGTTCTATGGTTACATTCTTTGAGGGTTCATGATCGTAAACGATAACTTCGTCATAAGACTCAAAAGTCAAATACTTCTGTACCGACCTGAGCGATTTTTTACCACAGACAAAAGTGATCCGTTCTTTAGGAAGATTCCTGGCCAATAACATTGCCGCCTCTTTGGCATTAGCGTCAAATACAAGATCTACCGGTTGGTATTTGTTACAAAATAACCCAGTGGCAGGGCCAAAACATGCTATTTTATAAATGGGCCCTGGAG
>JAJCYJ010000111.1 GCA_029262975.1 Saprospiraceae bacterium | reverse complement strand
ACTTGGCTCGAATGGCAATAAATTATTAAAAATCATAGAAGAACCCCCGGCAGGCACTCATATCATTTTAATATGTGATAGTCTTGATTCCATGCTCATGACGATTACTTCAAGGTGTAGTATAATCAGGTTACCTCGAATAGATGAAGGTGAAATTGCCAGGGCACTTGAAAAGAATTTATCTGTCGAAGCTAATAAGGCTCATCAGATTGCATTCATTTGTGACGGTGACTTCGGTATAGCACTTGAGTATACTCAATTAGAACAAAATAACCTGATGCAATTATGTCTGGAATGGATGAAAATTTGTGAACAAGGCAATTTTCATGCATGTCGTCAGTGGGCATCTGACTTCAGCCGATACAATCTTGAGGAGCAGAAAGCACTCTTGATATATTTCTTAAAAGTATTGCATGCTATATTCTATTATAATATTTTAGGTATGGGACATATCAGACTTTCCGAAAGTGACAAAGAACAACTATTAAAACAATCTTTCTTGTTGGGTATTAGTCCTGATGATATAGCGAAATTTAAGGATTTAATTTCTTTGATGATCACCCGTTTAGAGAGATATGTAAATAGTCGAATGGTCATGTTTGAAGGATGTTTGATAATAAGTATGATATTTCAAAAGAAAAAAAGTAAGAATTCCGCATTTACCACATCATAGTGCCTGGATTCTCGTTAGGTAGAGATGGATTGTGAAGCAACTTTCGTTTAAAGGTGATGTTCTCTCGTCTAAAGAGGTAATTATTTTAATTTTACAATATGGGATGTTCAGGATGTACGATAGCTGGCGATGGAACTCCGAAAGGATGTGGGAGTAAAGGTCACTGTACCACTGGTGGGTGTAATAAAATGAACACCTACGATTGGCTATCCAATATGGAGCTTAATGATCCAACCGAATATAATATGGTTGAGGTAAGCTTTAAAAGTGGTGCAAGAAAGGAATTCTTTAGGACGAATCCACATGTAGGGGCCATCACAGGGGACCTTGTAGCACTAGAAGCTGGTAACGGATATGATATCGGCAGAATCTCATTATCAGGTGAACTGGTGAGACTACAGATGCGCAAAAAGCGCGTTAGCGAAGATCGGGTCTTGGGTAAAATTTTGAGGATAGCTAATAACCGGGATATTGAACGATTGGAAGAGGCACGAAGCCGGGAGAAAGCGGCTATGATCAGAGGAAGGGCAATCGCCCGGACACATGATCTTGATATGAAGATTGGAGATGTTGAATTTCAGGGAGATAACCGAAAGGCGACATTTTATTATACCGCTGAAGGCAGAGTAGATTTTAGAGAGCTCGTCAGAGCTTACGCAAATGAATTCAGGGTGAAAATCGAGATGAGGCAAATAGGTTCGCGACAGGAATCTGCCCGAATTGGTGGCCTTGGTCCTTGTGGCAGGGAGCTCTGTTGTTCTACATGGCTTTCAGATTTTAAATCTGTCAGTACAAGTGCTGCACGATATCAAAACCTGGCGATTAATCAGACGAAGTTGTCAGGGCAATGCGGACGACTGAAATGTTGTCTTAATTATGAATTGGATAGTTACCTGGATGCCCTGGAATCTTTTCCCCGTAAAGCAGAAAAACTACGAACCGCTTTTCACAGATATGAGCTTGTCAAAACCGACATCTTCAAAGGGTTGATGTATTATATTCAATTATTGGAAAAAGGAAGAGGTCCGATAATTGCGATACACAAAGACCGGGTTAAGGAAATTCTCCAATTAAATATCAAGAAAGAATATCCGGAAGAGCTTGGAGCAAGTACTTATGTATTAGTTGCCCAGGAAAACGATGATCTGGATTACGAGGATGGCACTGGACAAATTGAACTTCCCTCAATTAATAAACGAAAAAAAGGAAGGAATAGCAGACGACCTGATCGCAGAGGTGGACGACGTCAGGATAATAGACCCAACAAAAAACATGCTCAGGGAGAGCGTAAAGACAAAGGACCGACGAGTGATTCAAGATCGCGAGAAGAATCGAAAACAAGATCCAAAAAGGACGGTTCCAGATCAGGAAATAAAAGATTTTCCAATCAAAATCGGAATCAAAAGAAAAATCGTCCACCCAAGGATGATCAAAAAACTTCATAGTTGTTCATTGAGATTAAGCCCAAACAATTTTTATCATGACTTATAATTTAGCAATTATCGGGTCCGGACCCGGAGGATATGTATGTGCTATTCGTGCCGCGCAATTAGGCATGAAGGTTTGTATTATCGAAAAAAGTCCAACGCTAGGAGGCACTTGCCTGAATGTAGGCTGTATTCCATCCAAGGCTTTATTGGACAGTTCTGAACACTATCATGCAGCAGCAGAGAGATTTGAAGAACACGGCATTAAAATATCCAATCTGCAAGTCGACCTAGATCAAATGGTCAAAAGGAAAAAGGATGTCGTTGATCAGACCGTCAAAGGGGTTGAATTCTTAATGAAGAAAAACAAAATTGATGTTGTCCATGGCCTCGGATCATTTATTGACAAGAATACGATTAAGGTAGATAATAATGGCGTGCGGACAGAAGTAAAAGCGGAGAAGATAATCATTGCGACTGGCTCAGAACCCATAACCCCGGAAGCTTTTTTATATGATCAGGAAAGGGTAATTACCTCGACTGAAGCTCTGGAAATAACTAAAGTGCCAAACTCAATGGTTATTATTGGAGGCGGTGTCATCGGACTTGAATTAGGGTCTGTCTTCGCCAGAATAGGGACTAAAGTCACAGTGATAGAATACCTCGATCGAATAATACCTGGAATGGATAAAGATTTATCCAAAGAGTTAATGAGATCGCTGAAGAAATTGGGCATCGACTTTAAGCTCAAGCATATGGTGACTGGCGTAAAAGGAAGTAAAAAGAATGCTGTAATATCCTTTAAGAAAAGGGACACAGAAGATGAAATCAACATAACTGCTGATTATTGTCTGATCGCCATTGGCAGAAAAGCCTTTACGGCAGGGCTGAACCTCGACAAATTAGGAATCGAATCAGATGATAAAGGAAGAATCAATGTGGATGATTATTTGAAAACTAATGTGGACAATATATTTGCGATCGGGGATGTAATAAAAGGAGATATGTTGGCCCACAAAGCTGAAGAAGAAGGCGTTTTTCTGGCGGAATATATTGCGGGACAAAAACCACACATCAATTATAATTTGATACCGGGGGTGGTATACACTTGGCCGGAAGTCTCTGGAGTAGGAAAGACAGAAGAAGCGCTTAAAGAAGCAGGGATTGAATATAAGGTAGGGAAGTTTCCAATGAGGGCTTTAGGTAGATCCCGTGCCAGCATGGATATAGAAGGTATGATTAAAGTGCTGGCAGATGCTAAGACTGATGAGTTACTCGGTGTGCATATGATTGGTGCACGTGCCGCAGATCTCATTATGGAGGCTGTAGCGCTCATGGAGTTTCGTGCTTCCGCAGAAGATATGGCGAGGATTTGTCATCCACACCCTACTTATAGTGAGGCGGTAAAAGAGGCCGCCCTGGCGGCTACCGATAACCGGGCCATTCATATGTAATATACTTAGATCTATTTTTAGGTCTTTAAGTGTTATTCAATGTTGTGCATTTACAACGCCGGAATTCTTGAATATTGATAGCCTTAGGATGCAAACCTCAGGGTAGAAGTCGAAGATTAATTTCAGTTAGCGATAATTTCATATATTTCTAAAATGGAAACAGCTGAAAACGCGAAATATTGAAGCCATCCTGCAGCGATGATAGTGGTGTATTTATGATTTATAACTATTGGGAAAATTTGATTCCTGTAAAGGGAGAAACCCTTATGAGAAAGAATAGATTACCTTGTAATTAGTATCATTGAAGATTAGATTGCATTTGACCAATTTATTATTAAAGATTCAATAGCCAAATTGAGGCAAATATCACTTAAGTGAAAATAAATCCGGTTTGGTTATTACCTATTGGTAGTATCTGCAACTAAGATATGAGTGAAAAGTATAATTGGGTCAATGGGATATTGAGTGAAAAACGAAATGTTATTGATAAAACATTAGCTCGATTGAGAGATTTATGTTTTCCTCAAGTCAAGACGTATATATTAAGAAATAAGGGTAGTATTGAGGATGCAGAAGATGTCTTTCAGGAGGGTCTAATGGTCTTGTATGACAATATCCTGATGGATCGCTTTCAAGGAAATTCTGCCGTCCAGACCTATTTATTTGCCATTTGCCGTAACAAATGGTTGTCTATTTTGAATAAAAGAAAAACCATTATTCCTGAGGACTTTGCACATATTCAAGAGCAAGAATATCTTGATATTGATTCCGAATCCGTCGAGAAGTTTATGAATAATCTTTCTGAGGGATGCAAAAAGGTACTTTATGCATTTTATTTCCACGGATCAACTATGAGGGAAATAACGAAGCAATTAAAGTTAAAGAATGAACAAATAGCGAAAAATAAAAAGTACTTGTGCATGAAAAAATTGATGGACATAGTCATCAAGGATCAATTAGATATGAATAGTTTTTTAAAGTAATGATTAGTGAGTTGGAATTAATACTATTTGATCGCTACTACAAGAGCGAAATGTCTGAAGAAGAAGTGATTCAGATAGAAGAGAGATTTAGTAAAGATGCTGATTTCAAACAGAACTATAACGCATATCTTACATCTATTCTATTGATTAAAAGGTCTGCTTTTAAAGCTCATTTAGAAGATACATCAGGAAGGTCTTCTTCTAAATGGTCAAAGTTGACCATTCTTTTAATAGTGTTTTTTATAATTATATTTTTATCCTTTTTCATTATTATCGGAAATAAAAATGAGCCTCAAAGGTCAGAAATTCTATTTGCGGAGTATTTTGAGCCCTTGCCGGATATGATAACAAGTCGATCTGGCCGGAGTGAGCTTACAGCGGCCATGCGCGCATTTCAGAATGCTCAATATGAGAAAGCTTTAATACTTCTTGACACTACTATTTATCGGCAGGATATCGTAAAAATTTATAGGGCTGTTGCACAATTGGGTATTGCAAATGTGCCGGTTGAAATGTTCGAACAGGAAATATCATATCTTCCGGAGAACCATCCTTTTACTGGTGAAATAAAATGGTACTTAGCACTTTCTTTTCTAAAATCTGAAAACAAGGAGTCGGCACTTATACTGCTTAGAGACATCAATCAGGGAGGATATAAATATAAAGAGGCACAGGAATTAATTAGAAAGTTGGAATAATGAATATTAGGGGTGGCGGCAAATATTTATTAGTTACTAGATTATATGAGGCAGAATAACTATTCCATACAGGTAACTTTTACACTGACATTTACACTTCCTGAATTATCGTCCAATTTAACATCATTGAATAGAAATTTCAACTCGCCTTCTCTCAATGCGGTAAATTCTTTACCGTAACCTATTGGATAAAAATCTGAACCAATATTTGCAAGCAAGATGAATTCATTTTCTCCAGGAGCAGGAAACATGCTATTGGCGATCCGAGCCTCACCTCCCGGGCCGTAACCAGATCCCAGATCAAAACTAAATTTTATTCCTGATCCTGATGCTGTGATATTAACGATACTCCCTTTCTTGATATTGATGCCTGTGTTGTTGATCCTATTTGCATTTACGTTGAAGTTTTTGTTATGACATGTATAAGGTGCAGTTCCAGCACAGGTACAACCGTCGGTCCCAATTTTGTCATTTCTCGTGTTGGAATCATTGTCATAACACTTTGTACCCGGTGTTCTTTTTATACCAATATTAGCATTGTTGTCGTTGCAATCCTGATTAGCGCAAATACCATCATTGTCCTTATCTCCTCCATTATTCGCACAAGGGGGAACATGGCCGGAACAAGAACATCCATCGGTTCCAATTACGTCGTTAACCGTATTGGGATTATTGTCATCACACTGAGTCCCCTGTACACGTTTCCTTCCAATATTTGGATTGTTGTCATCGCAATCCTGATTGGCACAAATACCATCGTTATCCTTGTCTCCGCCTTCATCTGCACAAAGAAATGTGCCGGCACAAGTGCAGCCATCATCTTGCCACTTATCATTTATGGATTTAGAA
>JAJCYJ010000110.1 GCA_029262975.1 Saprospiraceae bacterium | reverse complement strand
CTATTATCGATTTATGGATGATATAAGAATTTTTTGCAAGGATAAATATGAAGCAAGAAGAATTTTACAAGACTTTGAATATGAATTGAGACGTTGCCATTTATCTGTGAATTCGCAAAAAACTAAAATCAAATCCATTTTAGACAATTCAGATGATGTAAAGGATAAAGAAACTCAAATTTTCAGGGAGGATTTTGATAATCTTTTTGATTTACAGTTAAATAAAGTATCAAGATTACGCAAATCCAGTAACTATGCATATTTGAACGAAGCTTTTCACCAAAGCATTGAACTATTAAAAGATAATATTGAGGAAGATTTAAATAACTCAGAAGATTCCGCGAGAAAATTAAATTATGCTTTAAACACCATTGAACTTTTAGGTAAAAAAAATATAACTCTATATAATACCAATTCTGATTTTAATGAACTTTTATTAACTGCGGTTAAGAGTTTGCTTGATAAACCATGGATGACAACACAAGTTTGTAAAGTTTTGAATTTGATTGATTCAGATATTATCATTCATAGCTATTTGCCTTATTTTAGGCAAATTCTAACTGATGACAAATTTAATACCTATGCATTCCAAACCTATCAAATTTGGCTTTTATTAGCCAAACACAAAGCCAAATCTGATGATTTAATTAAATATGCTGTCAAATACATTGAAAAGAATGATGAAACTAATAGAGGTGTTATTGCAGCAATGACTATTTATGTTTGCTCTGTGGATGTAAATTACATAAGGGTAATTCTTCGAAAATTTGGTGAAGGATTTACACATGGATATTTTCAAAATCGAATTGCACTAATCTCATTAAGAAAATTTGATATCACTCTTATAGCTGGCGATAAAATCGATAAATCTCTGAAAAACGCACATGAATTTACAAATAAGTTTAAAACAAAAGATTTGGTTTACATTCAAGGATTTGACGAGTCTGATGATGATGAATTCATAGAGCAATTATATTCTATTTAATATGAAAAAATTGATAGTAGCTTTTATTGAATCAGAATGGTATTCTATGAATATTGAAGATTCTGATGATTTCATAAAGACACTTAATTATAGTTCTTCTAACTTTTATATTACTTTTCAGACAAGTGATTTAATTCGAGAATTTAAATCAAGAAGAATAAAGAAATTACCAAAGATTATTGATTTAGAATCTTTTGACAAACAAATGTCTCAAGAAGGTAAAGAATTTCGTGATAATGGGGTTTGGAAAGCATTAGGTTTTTTGAGATATCACAAAGCGATAGATTCAGAATTTAAGTTGTCAATAGAAAACATTAAATCATTTTTAGAAAAAATAGCATTCTTGTATGACAGGCTTTTAAAAAAAGAAGAAGAGGAAAAAATAAGGTTTGAAAATATTGAGATTGAAATTAATAAATTAATCTTTGAAAGACAAAGCCTTGGAGTTCGTATTAATTTAGATATTGCTAAACAAAGATGCGTCGAAATTGAAAGAAAGATATATTCACTAAAAAACGACCTCCAACTCAAATACAATATTTTTACCACAGATAATATTGAATCACAAAGATATTATCTCGAAAAAAATAATTATCGAATTATCAAGTCATACCGTTATACATTTGAGGTTCATAAAAAGGATGATAAAATTTGTGGCTTATTTTACGAATTAATTAGAAATGAGCAAGACTTAGATAGTTTGCTATACATTGTATCTCATTGGGGCGGAAAAGAAAGAACATTTCCATCGTTCCATGGTTTCGGTACAATAACATCAAGAATCATTTTACGTCAACCCTCATTGCAAAATCTAAGAAAAACAAATCGAGATATAATTATTCCAGACAGGGGTATGAAATTTTTGTACGTTGATTACTCTCAATTCGAAGCTGGCATACTTGCCTCCTTAAGTAAGGATTCTAAATTAATCGAATTATATAATTCTGATATTTACGAAGATTTAGCGGAGAAAGTACTAAAGAATAGAGCTTTGAGGAAAGATGCAAAAATTATTTTTTATAGATACATGTATGGTGATGATAGTCTGACAAAGGAAGTTAAAAGCTATTTCCAAAATTTTAAAGAATTGGAGAAATTTAAAAATAAGGTAGAAAAAGAACTAAAAGAGAAGAATAAAATAGGGACTAAATTTGGTAATTATAGACATGCGTCAAATGAAGATAACATTTGGGCTTTAAGTCATGTCGTTCAATCAACAGCTTCATATGTTTATAAGATAGCATTACTTAAAGTAAAAAAGGAAGTAATAGCCGCAGAATTCTTAATGCCAATGCATGATGGCACTGTTTATCAAATTAATGAGTTAGAATATGAAGGAGCAAAGGCTGAAATTGAAAGAATTTATAAAGATGCTTTTAAAAAAATATGTCCACAAATTGAACCAAAATTAAATTCTAGTGAATTATTTGAATAAAAAACGATGCATAACACTTAGTGACAAATGTCCAGTGGGTGCAGTGAGATTGTCCTGAAAAACCGGACACAAAAATTTAGTAATTTAGAGTTCGATGAAAGGACAAAAAGGACAAAAGCGAATTTATCGTAAGTACGATGAGAATTTCAAACGAGAAGCAGTTCGTCAGATTAAGGAAGGACGGAGTTTAAAACAATTGGCTACAAGTTTGGGAGTAAGTGAGGGATTATTATACCGATGGAAGTCACTTGATTCAGGTAAGCAAAATGAAACTTCAGAAGAGGTCAAACAATTAAAACGAGAACTAAAACAAGTTAAAGAGGACAATGATATTTTAAAAAAAGCCTTGCGCATATTCAGCCTGAGCGGATAGATAGGTATCACTTTATTAGAGGAGAATTAGGCAATCACAGTGTTAGAAGTTTGTGCAGATGCATGAATGTGAGCTCGAGTAGTTATTATGAGAGTGAGAAGAGATTCCAGAAGTGTGAATCAAATCAAATTTTGGAGCGATCAATTATTACGGCCTTCTGGCGACATAAGCGCAGATATGGGACGAGGCGATTGGTTGAGGAATTGAAAGATGAGGGGATAAAAGTTGGTCGAGCTCGAATACGGAGTACCTTATCTAAGAACCAATTACGAGCGATACAGCCAAGGAGTTTTGTGCCACGCACTACGCAAAGTGATCCAATGCTGAGAAGAAGCCCGAATTTATTGATAGATCGGAGTGAGGTAAGGAAACCAAATGAAGTGAGGGTAGGAGATATTACTTATTTGCCCCGTACGGATGGAAATTGGCTTTATTTAGCAATTTGGTTAGACGTATGGAGTCATTATATAGTTGGCTGGTGTGTAGAGGAACATATGGAAGAAGCATTGATAAAAGAAGCTTTTAACCGTGCGCTCAAGATCCGAAATCCGGGACGAGGTTTGATAGTTCATTCAGACGGAGGCGGACAATATGGAGCAAAGGGATTTAGGGAACAATTAAGTCGAGAAGGATTTAAACAGAGCATGACCAGGAAAGACAATCACTACGACAACGCAATTGCAGAATCGTTGTTTTCAAGATTTAAATCAGAATTGCTGGATGGTGGAAAATTTATAAGTTTAGAAGATGCACGAATAGAATGTTTTGAGTATATAGATGGTTACTATAATACAATTAGAAAACACTCTTCAATAGGCTACAAAAGCCCACTCCAATTCGAAAGAGAAATGGGGTATTAAAAGAGAGAAGCAATCGATGAGCAAGAAACGAATGGCGCCCTTAGGCCTCCGTTCCGCTACGCTCCACTCCGGCCTAAGGGCCAGGATAATCGAGAGTAAACTCTCAATTTAAAGTGTCCGGCTAAAGCCGACCACCTCACAGGGCATCCTTCGGCATTTTGGCTTGTGTCTGCCAAAGACAGATAAATTGTGAAAAATACAAATTTCCGTGTTGTGCATATTTAATAGCAACATTTTTGTGGATAAGAAATCGGGGATTCTTATTGTTTTTATTCTCAAAAGGAGTTGACCTTTTTCATCATCTTTATTTCTAATTCAATTGTAATTTTATCCGAGTTTCTTCCATAATATGTGAATAGGGCATGGCTATTTTCTTTTGATGTTGATCGAAGTTTCATTATATAATGACTTTCCTGTCTTTTGCGCTAAATCTCAAAAGGGTTCGGCAAGGCAAAACTTATATAGCGCGCAGATTGCGTATTCCGGTCCGTCAACCCCTCTATTCCGATTTTGCCTGACCTCCCATTCCGGAAGTCTGACCCCTCCCCAACAAATTGTGGATTTCTGCGAGTAAGTGTCAAGTTAGTGGCTCACAAAAGAACTGATAGCATGGCCAAATTAAAACGCATGGATCTAGTAAAACCAATACTAAGAAACTATCAAGTTACACAATCTATCAAAGCTAACCGCTCGTCAATTAGGAGTATCTAAGCACACAGTTCGCAATTATGTGAGATGTGCTCTGACATCTGATAAGTATGTGGAAAAGACCGAAGACGCTATTCTTAGAAGGAGAGAATGGGACTGAGTGCACTGTATAACTGAGTGCACTGTGCAACATCGAATGGACTTAATGTCCATTTGACGAAGGCGCCGAGACTTCCACGTCTCGGCGTATAGAATTGAATAAAAAAACAAAATGGACCAAATGTCCATTCAACGTATCCGTCCGTCTAACTACATCTTGTAATTGCAGTTAAGGCGTCCGACCTTCGGCTTTAAAAAGGATGCGAGTAA
>JAJCYJ010000109.1 GCA_029262975.1 Saprospiraceae bacterium | reverse complement strand
CATCAGAATGGCATCTATATTATCCACAACACCTATTGGATGAAGATTTAAAGCCTTTCAGTGTTCGCGAAATATACTATTACTACTCCCAGGAACCGAATTATGAAGTAGACATAACTGATACCTTCGATGTAAAAATGAAGGCATCAGCAGCACATGTTAGCCAGTTCGAACCTTCCACAAGTAAGTATACACCCGTGATGCCCACGGAAACATTTGAATTAATCAGAGCGGGTTTTAAAGAGCGAAACTTATCGGAAGCCGGAAAATTGGTCGAACGATTTCGCAGGGTAAATTAAATATTGTAATAAAGACTGTATAAATTCGGCGAATCAAATCTGATTATAATTGAAGTATTACATCCTATTATTTCCGGCCATTCTTATCCTGAGTGGACTTTTTTCAAGTTGCAATTTAAGTTCTGATTTCTCTGAGACCCCCAATATTATATGGATTACCAGTGAGGACATGAATGCTTTCATTGGCGCTTATGGGGACTCCATCGCACATACACCGCATCTTGACAAACTCGCAGCCTCGGGGTCCATATATGAGCACGCTTATGCTACGGCTCCCGTATGTTCTCCTTCGAGGTCGTGTCTTATCACAGGATTATATGCTTCATCATTTGGAGCACAACATCTGCGATCTGTTATCGATCTTCCAGATACGATCGTTCCCTTTCCAAAGTATTTGAGGGCGGCAGGATACTATTGCACTAATAATGGCAAAGAAGATTACAACTTTATAGATACAGCAATCTGGGATGATCATTCAGCAGAAGCACATTGGCGAGGCAGGAAAAAGAAGCAACCTTTTTTTAGTGTGTTTAATATTATGACCACCCATCAATCTCAAATTTTTGGCTCCGATGAAGCCTTTGAAGAAAAATATGGCCAACACATTGAAAGTCAATTGAGACAGGATCCTGACAAAATATTCGTGCCCCCTTATCATTTTGATACCCCCGTCGTAAGAAAATTATGGGCGAGATATTATGATCTTGTTACACTCATGGATCGCCAGGTAGGTGAAATTATAGCAGCTTTAGAAGCAGACGGACAATTGGATAATACGATCATCTTTTATTTTTCGGATCATGGTACAGGCATGCCGAGATCAAAGCGATCTTTATATGATTCAGGGCTACGAGTACCTTTGATTATCAGCGCGCCGAAGAAATGGCGAAATAAACTCGACCTCATCCCAGGCAGTGTAAATGAAGAGATGGTCAGTTTTGTAGATTTTGCACCTACTATATTAAATTTATGTGGTATCACTATCCCAGGAGTAATGCAAGGGATTCCATTTTTAGGAACTGATAAAGATAAACGAAAGTTTGTCTATGGACATTCAGATCGTGTAGATGAAGCCTATGAAATATCGAGGACATTGAGATCTAACAGGTACAGATATGTGCGTAATTATCTGCCTCATTTTCCATTAATCCAGGACAATTTTTATACCGATCAATCCGAGATTATGCAGGAGCTCAGAAGTAACTATGACGATGGTAATCTGACTGCCGCCCAAGCTTCTATGTGGGCTAATCGAAGAGCTGCTGAAGAGTTGTACGATACAAATGTAGATCCGTATGAAGTACATAATTTAGCCAGGGAGTTTGATCACTTACCGGTTATTAAGGAATTCAGAAGGGAAATGCGTAGTCAATTACTTCGCATCAAGGACACAGGACTGATGCATGAAATTGATATGCATAGTCTATCCCAGGACAAGACGATTTATGAAACAGCCCGGGATACAGCGCTTTTTTCAATATTAGAGATTTTGTCTATTGTAAATCCAGAAAAAACAGAAAGCTGGAGTGAAATAGACATAGTGGATCACCTGGATCATCCCAATCAAATAATTAGATTCTGGGCCTTTACAATGCTGGAATCAAAAGGCTGGCAGCGTCCAAATACTAGAGCAGCGATTGAAAAAGCAATTGATGATCCTGCACCAAGTGTACGTATTGCTGCCTGTCGTGCTATGTTGCGAGAAGCAGATAATGCAAAGGCTTCAAATGTACTCTTCCAGGAATTGGAAAATAAAGATGAAAGGGTAAGACTGACTGCTGCACGAGCTATAGAACAATTTATAGAAAAGAGAAAATTCGACAAGAAAGCACTTTCAAATTTTATAAACAATAACTGTCCCCAGGAAGATTGGAATGAATATTATAAATTATATACATGCTGGGCACTTGAAGCAGCAATGGGGGAATGAAGAGGAGTGACAGATCATGTGTTTTAACAGCGTCGTTTAAACTTTAGAATTCTAATAACAAATTACTACTTACAGCTTTGTAATAACGACTCGCCAGCATGAGTGGCCGTTGGTACGAAAGTATAAAATAAAAATGGGTCTTAAGTTTTTAATTTAAGACAGCGTATGCCAGCCTAACCCATCATGCTTATCATCAATTTGTTTAAGTTTTGTAAATCGTAGATTTTCAACTGACAATGAGAGAATGTTATGCAATTAGCCCGCTGGTACGAGTCTCTGACTGGTACCTTGCCTGGCTCGTCTCCAGACGAAATATTAGAACAATTTCTTTTGAGTACGCGAAAATTTTAAAATTAACCGCTACATCTTTTCTAATTGCCCGCTGGTACAAGTCTCTGACTTGTACCTTGCCTGGCTCGTCTCCAGACGAAATAACAGAGCAATTTCGTTTGAATACCCCAAATAATATTAAAATTGAGAGCTACATCTTTTTCCAAATAATCTTTAGGCGCGCTGGTACAGGCCTCTGACTTGTACCCTCTATATCTCGTCTCCTGACGAAATATCAGCACAAATTCTTTCGAATACGCAAAAACCTTAAAATTAACAACTACATATTTTTCTAATGGTTCTATACCCTTTTACAATTACGGCTCTTCCAAAATAGTTAATGTAACTACTTTAGAATGACAGTCGCACCTTTGTATTTTTACGACCAAAGATATCTATGTCAACTTTTCTAAACAGCCTGAAAGTTCAACCGAATATGCTTTTTACCAATATGTCCAAGCCTTTTTAATGGCAGATTTTTGGTATAAACCAGAGACTCGTGCCAGCGCAGTAATTCCTGTATATGCTTGATTGCTTCCTCGATATGAATCAATTCAAACGCTATCTTTCACATCACGCAATCTACTCCTCGTTTTCTGCTTCTTCATCATCAAAACCCAAATCCTTAATCAGACCTGATCGAAATTTACTTAGTACAAATTGCAACAGAACCCAGTTCTTCTCCGCATCTTTTTGGTTAGGTTTTTCCTTCCAGATGTCTACATAAGAATTCAACTTGCTCACTTCCCCACTATTAGTTTTAGCGCCTAGCAACTCTGAGCGAAGTTCACGTAAAACCTTTATCGGTCGTTCTGAACTGCCATAAAGCTCATTTGCTGCAGGGCGTCTAAATATGGCTGACTTGAGAGTTGCGTAATTTAGAATCTCTTGCACCAAAAAATATCGCTTCTTCGAGTCTTTTCCAAGAAACAATCCGTGTTTGAAGTACCAGTCTTTGAGTCGAGTCGAAAGATCCTCAGTATTAGGCTCGGTCGTAGGGCCAAAGAGATTCAGGGAATCTGTAAGTTTCCATATTTCTTCATATCCTTCACTCCGGCTCACTTCTAATCTTTCAAACTTTTTAATCGCAGCTTGATGGCGTGCAAGTTCACTTTGATTTTTACGGGTACTGAAATACGCGAAAACCGCTATAATTAAAGCGGCAATTTCAGGAACCAAAGTTTTAGCATCCACGCTAGCCATAAAATCACTTAATAGTAAATAAATCATAATTCTAACTTTAAGTCCAAAAGGACGCGGTGATTAATAAATTTATACCCTCGTTTTGTTTTACTTTTCTTAAATAGGAATTGTAATGAGAAAAATATTATGCTGCAACTGATTTGTGTTGCATCCAATGAAGTTTATCGTTTGAGGTGCGTCTATATGACTATAAAAGAGATTTCACCATATCCCGTTTCATGCATTGAGAAACGACATATAATTTGAATGCTAATTAGGCCAAAATAAATCGGAATACAATACTCAATTTTATATATTTTCTGATGCCTCAATTTTCTGTCGGTATTGATTTATGGCGATGTGGGATTTCTCAGGAACCAAAGGATTTGTATTGTAACAACCAACATAAATGCCATCCACGCTTAACATTAATGCGCTGGCACGTGTCCACCGCAGGGACGAGTCTCTGACTAGTACCCAATCAATCTCGTCTCCTGACGGAATAATTAGAACAATTTCTCTTCATTAAAAAAGGAAATATGTCAATCTATCTTCTATATTTT
>JAJCYJ010000108.1 GCA_029262975.1 Saprospiraceae bacterium | reverse complement strand
TGATGATGTCTTCAGGGAAGATCCAAGTGTGAATCACTTAGAGTAAAAGGCGGCAAAAATGTTCGGAAAAGAAGCTGCCTTATTTTGTACATCAGGAACCATGACCAATCAGATAGCACTGAAAGTACATACCCAACCATTGGACGAAGTCATTTGCGATCACTATTCTCATATATATCAATATGAAACCGGTGGCTATGCATATAATTCAGGGATAGCGATCAACTTAATAGAGGGAACTAATGGAAAGATCACTGCTGATCAAATTGCACAAGTTATAAAACCAGATCTTGACTGGTTGCCAGCCTCCAGACTGGTGGTACTGGAAAACAGTTGTAATAAAGGAGGAGGCAGTTATTATACCCTGGATGAGATAAAGCCTATAAAAAAACTGTGTGCCCAGCGAGACTTAAAACTTCATCTCGATGGAGCCAGACTATTCAACGTCTTAGTGGAGACGGGAGAAGACACCCGGGATGTAGGTGCCTTATTTGATACAATATCAATTTGCATCTCGAAAGGGTTAGGCGCCCCGGTGGGTTCGTTGCTCATCGGTACAGAAACTGATATCAAAAAAGCGCGAAGACTCAGAAAGGTAATGGGCGGAGGTATGAGACAAGCGGGATATCTCGCCGCAGCCTGCACTTATGCCTTAAACCACCATATCGAACAATTAAAAACAGATAATAAAAGAGCAAAAGATATCGGCGAGCTTTTGTCCCATCAGAAGTATGTCGCTTCCGTCAGACCCGTCATGACCAATATTGTAATTTTCTCGTTGTCAGAAAACAGAGATGCCGCATCGTTTGTCGAATTACTTTTATCAAAAGGAATTAAGGCAAGTGCCTTTGGTCCCCAGGAGGTTCGGTTTGTATTTCACAGGGATTTAAAGGTTGAGCAAATTTATAAGTTGGCCGGGATATTGGAGGGGATTCAAGGGCGGGGGTAGGCAATTGATAATTGATCATTGATAATTAGTACATGCCTAATATAGGTTGACCTTAATCGACTTTTTTTAGCAGGATTCATTTGACAGCGGGTTTTATACCCGAGGTCGAGTGTGGGTTTGGGTTTGAGTGTGGGTGTGCGGGGTGATTGGATAAAAAATATAATTATGTGCCTGAGCAGATTTACTTAACGGCGGGTTTCATGCTCGATGCATGCACACGAAATGATGTGATGCATTCATGACAGGAGGGTGTGGGCCAATGGGTACAAGACGCCACTGTCAAGTGTGGGTTTGGGTAACCGTGCAGAACTTGAAGCAGAATTCATTTGACAGCGGGTTTCATGCTCGATGCATGCAACTCACCAATGATGTTATGTATGCAATATTTGTGGATGTGGCGCAATCATGCAGATTTTGCAGCGTGTGCGTCCCTTTCCTCGGGCGCTGAAGCTGCATAGCGAAAGTGTCAGGGATAAAAGGGCGAGCGAAGGGATAAGGATGCAAGGACTGAGAACGCAGGATGCCCAACTACTCCCCCGGCCGACTGATCCCAAACTCCAGGACAGTTCTGACCCTTATCGCCTGATCATACGTGAAATCGCGATAATTTCTATTTAAGGACATGAAATTGGAAGGCATAAATTGATATCCATCACATGAATTAAAAAAATTCGTGGGTGCATCAGGGTTTGCATGATCAAAAGTCGGTGTATCAGGACAAAAATCTCCTTCATTACGGCACCCATCTTCGTAAGTTCCAAATAGTCCCAAGAAATAACCCATCGTAGACACAATGTAATCCGGATGTTCGCCGAATACAGAAATTGTTCTAACCGTCATGCCGGCTATTGGATCTGAAATATCTGAATTTGCAGTAACCAAACCATCAAGTGTAGATCCAAATAACCTTGGGATACTGGCTCCCCCCCTCCCGAAGAATTCATAGCCGATCGAATTATCCTCAAAATCAATTTGTTCATCCAGCAACCAAATGTTCACAAATTCATCTGTGTCCCATGAATATTTAGACCCAATGTCCGAAAATTTATCACCTTCGATCTCTTCAGGGACAACGTGGATACCTGGATCTGAAAGGAAGAAACCTTCTGGTGCAGCAGATGCGGCCGTGAACTTCAATTTCATATTGACAGCATTTGGATTAACGACTCCTTCTTCGACCTCTTCTCTTTTAAATTGAGCAATATTGAATGCTCCATTTAAAGTATCAATGAGTTTTCGCACATTTATCGGATCGGGATCCATTTTATAAAAATGAAAAACTACAGGGATTTCAATTTCTTCTAATTCAAGTTTATCACGGACATGAATTAATATCGGTGAAGATTTCAAACTACCAAATGATGCGACAAACTCGTAAGTACCCGGTTCTGCAAAATGAATTGCATCTCTGGCGGACACTGGTATACCATTCATTAAAAGTTCAATATCATTGGTCTTTACCTCAAAATTCAAATCATCGAGAACAACATCAAAAGAGAATGCACCTGATACCGACCATTCTTCTGTAGTTAGATACCGATTACCATTATATACTAAACTAAGTGAGGTGATATTATCTGCAAGGGAAATCACGTCCACCTTCTGCTTTTGACTGACGATTTCTTTATGCCGGGCGGATATTATAAAACTTCCTTTTCTGCTCGGATAAAATATGGGACCGCCCAGTTCCTCATCATTTGCAAAATAACTAAGGGTTATACCAGTCAGTCGTACATCTATCCGATTGTGAATTTCTGTCGAAATCAGTACGCTATCTCCCATTGAAAGCGCAATATGCTTGTCAACTGTGAGTAATATTTCGTCCACCTTGGAATCTTGATCTTCGGAGCAGCTAAATGCCAGTAATACAACTAAAAGATAGAAAAATCGTACACCAGATACTTTGTGTGAGAAGTTCATTTTAAAAGATTAGAAAGCTTCCTTAGATAATACCTTAGAATAACGAAGATTTCTGTCTAAAAGTTGATATGTTAACTCGATTTTCTTCTTAAAAGCTCATCCCTGATCTTGGCGGCTTTTTCATAGTCTTCTTTGGCAAGGACTTCGTTGAGTATCACCTTGAGTTCGTCTTCGGTCATTTTGACATAATCCGCCCCACGTGTTGCGCGACCACTTTTAGTCTTCGCAGTTTTAGACTCAGTCTCGGGTTCTTCAGCATCCTCTAACTCCACACCTGCTGATTCCATGATAAATTCAAAAGTAAAGATAGGGCAGTCAAATCGTACAGCCATTGCTATGGCATCAGATGTCCTCGAATCAATCTCATATTCTTCTCCATCTTTCTCACACACAAGTTTAGCATAGAAAACACCATCGAGCAGGTTATTGATCACAACTTCTTTAAGGTCTACGCCAAATGATTCAAGTGTATTTTTAAAAAGATCATGTGTCAGCGGACGGTTGGGAGCCATTTGTTCCATTGCTACAGCGATTGCCTGTGCTTCAAAACCACCGATTACCACCGGCAATCGTCTTTTACCATCTACTTCACCTAACACGACCGCATAGTTATGTGACTGGGTCACGCTGTGAGATAATGCTACTATGTCTAACTCAATTTTTACCATATTCCTGACATTAGAGCAGAATAAATGCTCTATACTTATGTGAACGCAAAAATGGGCATTTTTGATCATATGTTCAGAAATTCCTTGACTCTTTAATTGCCAACCTCGAAAATGATTCTATAAAGTTTACATTAAGAAGGACTTATCTTTGAATCCATTTAATGATGTCAAGGTATGTTACAACTGAAAGAAAGAGATCTAAGTAAGATAATTTTAATAGGTGATCATTTGCTAATAAAGCCAACTACACCAGCGCAGCGTACAGAAAGTGGACTCTTTCTTCCACAGGGTATGCATAAAAAAGAAGATCTGAGAACAGGCTATGTTATAAAAGTAGGTCCGGGCTACCCGATTCCCATGCTACAAGATGATGATGAACCGTGGAAAGATAAGAGGGATGCCGTAAAATATGTGCCGCTCCAACCACGAGCTGGTGATCTGGCTGTCTATCTTCAAGGTGGAATTTATGATCTGGTCTTCAATGGAGAAGAATATGTGATCGCCGCCCATCGATCCTTGCTGATGCTCATCCGTGATGAAGACCTCAATGATTAATTGCGCACCTTTCAGTTGTCCTGGTTTACTCTATAAGTATCAATTTCCCTTCACCAATATCAGGGAATATTCATTCTCGATGGCCGGAAGTTAAGGGTTTTAGAAACTCGCATATGGGCTTTCATGGGCGACAAATTATGAGAGCGGATTGAGTAACTCCACCAATGGGATTTGGCAATTTCATTGGCGATATTTATTCTGTCATATTACACTCATAAGATATATAAATCGGCTAAAAATGTTAAATTTGATACTATTGATTAACTAATTAACTTACTACAAAATGAAACTCAACGTTCTTTGGGCCACTTTAGCCGGAGCTATCACAATGATGCTTTTAGGCTTTTTAATCTATGTCGTTTTACTTCCAAACCTTTTTGGCAACATGGGAATTTCTGAAAACATCATGAGGGAACCTCCTCTTTTTGTCATGATATTTCTTGGAAACGTAGCGGGATCTCTACTCCTGGCGCATGTATTCAGCAAATGGTGCATGATTACTACTTTCCCAACAGGAGCCAAGGCAGGTGCAATTTTCGGATTGCTCATCGCTTTATATGCCGGTTTGATACAATATGGGACAACCACTATATCTGAAAGCGTTACGCCCTATCTTGCAGATGCTATATTCAGTGCAATTCTGTGGGCCATAACCGGTGGTGTTGTTGGCTTAGTACTCGGTAAAACCGCGCCAGAAGCTTAAAAAATTTTAGAATATAAGAATCGAGGACCGCTCTCATTTTTGAATGAAGCGGTCTTTTTTTTATTTCATTTTTCTTACAATTTGAATATACAATTAGTTAAAAATTATCGTATTTAAACCTGGATTATGCATTAGGTTTTCGTGATGAGAGCTGAAAGAGTAAAAAAAAAGCCAAACACTCGCAAGCGATTCGCTTATTCTCACAAGCTATTACGGTGATTTTGACTTATGAACGCATGATTCATACGAAGTATGATGAAGACATAGAGATGTCTTCAAATAAGAGCCTGCCGACCTCTGGTGGGAACCACTTGTGGCTAAGTCAATTCTCAAAATTATAACCACTCATATCTGG
>JAJCYJ010000107.1 GCA_029262975.1 Saprospiraceae bacterium | reverse complement strand
TGAAAGAGCCCCGGCTACATATGTCATAGCAGCCCACCAAAGCGCATCTTTAGCGCCTTCATATTCTCCACCTCTTGTTGTACCCGTATTATCGAGCCACACCAATGCACGACGACTCGCATCAAATTCTACTGGCAACGTCACAAGGGCAAACAAGGCAGCTAATCCAAAAGTTATTACCAAGGCTAACATCATTATATTACCAAAGAAACCTGAACCAGCCCCCATTCCAAAAATGAAACCCATAAATAGGAACTGTTGTAGGCGAGAAGATGCCTGTACAGCAGGAACCAACAGAGATCTCACCTTGAGCATCTGATATGCTTCAGCATGTTGGACAGCATGTCCGCATTCGTGAGCCGCAACTGCTGCAGATGCAACACTTCGGCCTCTAAATACTTCTGGACTTAAACTAACTGTCTTGTTTAATGGATTGTAGTGATCTGATAAAAATCCCTTACCCTCCTTTATTTCTACATCTTCTATACCGTAATAACGAAGCATTGACTTCGCAATTTCAGCTCCGCTTTGTCCGCTACTAATCGGTACTTGACCGTACTTTTTAAATTTTGATTTTAATCTTCCACTGATGAACATGCCTCCGATAGTGGCTATTCCAATGATTAAAAAATATCCTATCATAATTATCTCTTGTTTTAATTAATCAATTCAAACTTAGTATAAGGTACTAAGACCTCAGGTATATTAATACCATTTGGGCCTTGATTGTTCTCTAAAATTGCAGCTACAATTCTTGCTAAAGCAAGTGCACTGCCGTTTAATGTATGTGCCAACTGATTTTTGCCGCTGGTATCTTTATACCTCAGCTTTAATCGGTTTGTTTGGAACGTTTCAAAGTTAGACACAGAACTTACTTCTAACCATTTGTCCTGAGCCGCACTATATACCTCAAAGTCATAAGTTAACGCGGAGGTAAATCCCAAATCACCACCACATAAACGCAAAATACGATAAGGCAGTTCCAATTTTATCAAAATCGACTCAACGTAGTTCACCATTTCTTTTAGCACCTGGTATGAACGATCCGGATGAGCTATTTGGACAATTTCAACTTTATCAAATTGGTGAACCCTGTTTAATCCTTTGACATCGGATCCATACGACCCGGCCTCTCTTCTAAAACAAGGTGTATATCCGGTTAGTTTGATGGGAAAATCAGATTCAGAGATAATCACATTTCGATAGATATTGGTCACAGGTACTTCGGCTGTGGGAATAAGGTAAAGATCATCTCGTTCGCAATGATACATTTGACCTTCTTTGTCAGGTAATTGGCCAGTGGCCTTCGCAGTATCTGAATTTACGAGTAAAGGTGGAATAATTTCTTCATAGCCTGCATTAAATGCTTCATCCAAAAAGAAATTGATAAGGGCTCTTTCAAGTCGGGCCCCTTTGCCGCGAAAAAGCGGAAAACCAGATCCCGCTATTTTGACACCTGCATCAAAATCTATAAGGTTATATTTTTTTGCAAGCTCCCAGTGTGGAAGTCCGTCTTTTATTACCTCAAGCGGTTTTGGCCAAGCCTGAACCTCTTCATTGTCTTCATCCGAATTGCCTGAGGGTACCAAAGCATGAGGTATATTAGGGACAGACAACAATTTGTCTTCTAGCTCCTGCTCTATCATGTGACGATCTTGTTCAAGAGACTTACTTCCTTCTTTAAGCAATGCTACTTTCTCCTTAATATTATCGGCTTTTTCTTTGTTGCCCGATTTATAATAGTTTCCGATTTCCTTTGACAAGATTTTCATTTCCGCCAGACTGGCATCGAGTTCTGTCTGATTTGCCTTCCTCTTATCATCCAAGACTACAATTTCATCTATGATTTGAAGGCCATCATCATTATAGTTTCGAATACGCAGTCCATTTTTCGCTTCGCTAATATGATCTCTTATATACTTAAGTGTTAACATAATTCTATTGTTGCCACAAAGGTTACCATATTATTTGAATATGATATTTCCCAAGTTCAAAATTTATATGTATTTTTGTGCCGAATTTATCTGCTCAGGTAAAGAATTCTTTTATCTCCGATTAAAGTATCCTTCTGCAGAGGGTGACAAATGAAAATAACTTCACCCAAATAGATCCATTTTTAAGACAAATCTTCATTTCACAGTCACATATTTATGTACGACATTTTGCAATTAAATGAAATGCTTGTCCCTGAATTAAGGGAACTTGCAGATTCTTTGGGGATGAAATCCTATAAAAAATTGAGCAAACAAGATCTTATTTATAAGATTCTTGATGAGCAAGCAATTTTAGGGAAGACAGCTGAAGACAAGAAAAAATCTGAAGGACCCAAAGAAAACGGGGTTCGTCAAGAAAGAGAACCAGATAAAAAGAAAGAAAAGCCGAGGGAGAGACCAGCACCCAAGGGTAGAGGGAGAAGACCCGATAAAAAAGAAAGTTCGGAAGTTCCTGAATCTAAAGAGGAAAATACCAAGAAACGACCTGCTCCAGATAGAGATAGATCAGATAGAGAAAAACCGGATAGAGATAGATCAGATAGAGATAGATCGGATAGGGATAGATCAGATAGAGAAAGGCCAGATAGAGAAAGATCAGAACGAGAACGACCCGACTCTGAGGGAGATAAACCAAAGGAAAGAGAGCAAAGAAAAGACCCTCCAGCTAAGCAAGAGAAGAAAAAGAGGTTTGATGTTGAATTAGAAGGAATGATCGAAGGTCAAGGCATTTTGGAAATGATGCCTGACGGATATGGATTCCTGAGATCTTCTGATTATAACTATTTGACATCTCCTGATGATATTTACGTGTCTCCTTCTCAAATAAGATTATTTGGTCTAAAGACAGGAGATACTGTTCAAGGAGCTATTCGTCCTCCAAAAGAAGGTGAGAAATATTTTGCTTTACTCAAGGTATCTTTTATCAATGGATTAGAACCAAGTGGTGTTCGCGACAGGGTTCCTTTTGATTACCTCACACCATTATTCCCAACTGAGAAATTTACGTTGACATCAAGACCTGATGGTAAAGATTATGGTAACAGGATGATCGATTTGTTTGCGCCTATTGGTAAAGGGCAAAGAGGACTTATCGTTGCACAGCCAAAAACGGGCAAAACTTTCTTGTTAAAGGATGTAGCAAATGCTATTGCAACTAACCATCCCGAATGTTATCTAATTGTATTGCTTATTGATGAGCGTCCTGAAGAAGTAACAGATATGAAGCGAAGTGTAAAAGCTGAAGTTATTTCTTCTACCTTCGATGAACCTGCGGATAACCACGTTCGGGTAGCTAATATTGCGATTGAAAAAGCAAAAAGGCTTGTTGAGTGTAATCATGATGTTGTCATATTATTAGATTCAATAACAAGGTTGGCCCGTGCATATAACACAGTTGCACCTGCAAGTGGAAAAGTATTATCAGGTGGTGTTGAAGCGAATGCTCTTCAAAAGCCTAAGAAATTTTTTGGTGCCGCCAGGAAAATCGAAAATGGTGGCTCTCTGACAATTCTTGCGACCGCCTTAACAGATACGGGTTCTCGTATGGATGAAGTAATATTTGAAGAATTTAAGGGTACAGGCAATATGGAACTCCAGCTTGACAGGACCTTAGCAAATAAGAGACTTTATCCTTCTATTGATCTAACAAGATCGAGTACCAGACGCGAAGAATTACTTATGGATGATGCTATTTTAAAGCGCATGTTCATACTTCGGAAGCACTTAGCAGACATGAAACCTGATGAGGCAATGGAATTTTTACGCAAACATATGCTTGGCACAAAAACAAATGAGGAATTCCTCGTAGAAATGAATAGTTAGAAATTTTGCTTCTTGCCTTGTGCAAAAAGCATTATAAGTATATCTTCGCGCACCATTTTTGAATTTAGAATTATTTAAGTTATGAAACGTACATTTCAACCCTCCAGACGTAAAAGAGCGAACAAACATGGATTTAGAAGTCGCATGAGTGCAAAAAGTGGGCGATCTGTATTAGCAAGTAGGCGCGCTAAAGGCCGCAAAAAACTTACTGTAGCCGATGAGCGCTATACTAAGTAGGGCGGACTTATTTCGTTGACCGCTATTGCTATTAAAATCCCTACTTATCCTTACATTTAGTAAGATTGTCTGCTCATAACTTTTTTACCTTGATTTTTTGATCTTTCTTTATCCATATAGGATGGATCAAAACGTACGTCATACACTTTCGAAAAATGAAAGACTCAAATCACACGCTTTAATCGAACGATTATTCGCAAAGGGTACTTCTTATTTTGTCTTTCCATTAAAGCTTATTTTTCTTCCCATTGAAAATAGTGATGCTATTTCCTCTTGCTACTTATTTGGCGTGACTGTTCCTAAAAGAATACACAAAAAAGCACATATTCGCAATCTACTGAAGCGGCGAATCAGGGAAGCATACAGACAAAACAAACCTGCGCCAATATCAACAATGAATTCCGTGCAGAAATATGCTCTGATGTATATCCTCGTGGATCAAAACATTACAGATACACCTACTTTGGTTCATGCAATGATTAAAATCAACCGAAAATTATCTCATCAGAATTCTTAAAGAAGATATAGTTATGGTTAGTTCAGTCAATATATATTTAAGGAAATGCTTGTTCCTCTTGATATGTAGTGCTCTTTTCCTTTGTCTCTTTCTTCCTTCTCTGTCAGGACAAGTTTTCTTCCAATTTGAACAAGCCCATAAGATAAAAGCAAAAAAATATACAGAAGGAGATAAAATAACATTCAGAACAGAACAATTTGGTGAAGTATGGTTGTCAGATAAAATTATCCAGATAATTCCTGCGGATAATGCATTAATCTTCTACGATAGAATAACTTATTTGGATGAACTTACATACTTTCAATATAGAAGACCCTGGGCACAAGTGACAGGTACTAATTTAATGCGGTTCGGAGGGTCATGGCTAATATTCGGTGGCGCCATTGAAGGATTAAGAAGAATCGAAGCCATTGATACTGAATACGAATTTGGCACAGATACAGCTATCATTGGCTTGTCGTCGATCCTCAGTGGTTATCTTATTAATAAACTATGGGGAAGAGCAATTAAAAAAATCAATAGCAAGAATAGAGTAAGAATTATAGACGTAAGATTCTGAACTATGATTGTCCTAAACATGAAAGCTTTCGATCGAAATTGTTACAATAAAACCTTGAGTGCTTCATCATATCCAGCCAGGCCCTTTCCTACTATCGACGCCACCGCCACCGCCGTTATATACGAATGGTGTCTGAATGCTTCTCTTTTAAAAATATTGGATATATGTACTTCGACAACAGGGGATGATATTGCAGAGATAGTATCAGCTAAGGCAATAGAAGTATGCGAATATCCTCCAGGATTAAAGACGATTCCGGTTATCTCAAATCCCACCTCTTGTAGTTTATCGATTAAGTCACCTTCATGATTAGATTGATAATAGACTAAGTCAGC
>JAJCYJ010000106.1 GCA_029262975.1 Saprospiraceae bacterium | reverse complement strand
AGGGCCTTGATATTGGACAGTATTTGACCGGCGAAAGCTTCGTGAAACTCTAACACATCTATATCTTCAAATGACATCTTTTGGCGTTGTAACAGCTTGGATACAGCATAAGCTGGCCCTAATAATAGTTCATCCTCTAGTCTCTGTCCTGTAAATACAAAGTCAATTACTTCAGCCTTAGGTATGATGCTTAATTGTTTCGCTTTTTCTTCAGACATCAGGAGCACAGCACTTGCTCCATCCGTTAGAAATGAAGAATTAGCTGCGGTAAGGGTTCCGAATTTTCGATCAAAAGCAGGCCTCAGTTTAGCAACTTTTTCAATAGTGGAGTCTCCTCTGATACCATTATCCCTATCGATTGTCTTGAAGTTCGGAGGAATACGAACATCGACCATTTCGGCAGGTAGATACCCTTCTTCATGGGCTTTTGCTGCCAATTGATGTGATCTTAAAGCAAATGCATCTTGTTCTTCCCGACTTATATCAAACCTTGCCGCCATAATGTCACAATCCTGTCCCATCACCCGGTCAGTAGTATACTCCGCTACAGCTGGTCGTTCAGGGATAAAATCAGATGGGCGTAGGGTAGAAATGAATTTCAGATTATCTCCGACCGTTTTTAATCGCTGAGCCTTGAATAATTTTTTACGCATTTTACGAGGAAATTGTATCGGCGAATCCGATGTATGATCAATTCCACCCGCAATGATGACATCCGAACGTCCTGTCATAATTTCAAGACAGGCATCTGCGATTGCCCTGTTGGCAGAAATACACGCCTGGGAGACTGTCCAACATGGAGTTGACTCCGGAATACCAGCGGTTAATGCTGCTTCCCTTGCTACATTGGGGGTTTTGACATTAGATATTACGTTGCCCATGATTACTCCTTCGACTAATGCGGGATCGATCCCCGTTCGAGTTAGTAGTCCTTTTATAGCAAATCCTCCTAACTGGTAGGATAGCAGATCCATATAATCCGTACCAGAACGAAGAAAAGGTGTTCGACAACCATCAATTACGACTACTTTTTTCATGATATAATTATTGATATTTTACAATTATAGAGATTACTATCTGACAATTCTTGTCATTATTGCCTTACGTCCTGTTTTATGATAAATATTTATTCTTTTAGCTAAGAAATACTTGATTGTATAGTATAGCCCACTTTCAAAAAAGGCTTAATAAAGAAACGTACCTACTTAAAGCATTGGATATGAAAGATGTTTACAATATTTTAAAATTGTAATAAATTGATTTGTGGCCCGGAGTATGGCATTCATGTACATACAAGTTAAAAATGGTGAATATGCCGGGTCTAAGGTTAATAATCCTTAATTTCTCGGAAGATTCATCATCTCGACTTTCTATCATGTATATATTGACGACAAATCAGTAAATTATGAATGTCATGTTAGCATATTTTGGTCATTTTCGACAAAATTTCCGAAACAGCAGAAAGGAATTTTTAAAAGGCCACAGATACATTATCGTTGTTTTTTTACTGGTTGCTCAATCGTCCCTTTATAGTCAGCCTTAAGATCAGCATTGGGCTGACAAGGCAGCCTTGGCAATGGAATCTCTGATATTTTCGAATGACCAGGAACCTATAAACAGGTTTATCCAAAACTTTATGGAAGTACCAGAAAGTGAAGTATCATTCTGGAAAGAAAAATTGCATCAAATCAGAGCATCCATGAAGAACCTTGATGGCAACGTTGGATTATCGGCAGATAACGAGGGTTTGGTGTTGAGAATGGCAAATAGAGATCATGAAGGTGCTGTACGACTTGTCTTAGACTACCAGGCTAAAAAGATTAAGAATCTTATTCTGTTGGATATTCCCAAAAGTGTAGATATAACACTGGAAAATGTGCAGCAAACGTTTTTTCGTTTGGAGCGCGAAGGTATGTCCGGAGTCATATATTTGAAGAAAGACGGTCAGATAGTGATCAGGCGGGCATTTGGAATGGCAAATCGTGAAAAAGGAAGAGAAAACACATTAAATACAATTTTTGGTACAGGATCAAGACCTATCGATTATACAGTAGCTGCCATACTATTGCTCGAGCAAGAAGGTCGTTTATCCGTGAATGATGTGATCACCAAATTCATAGACAATGTCCCAAGTGATAAAGTAAGCATAACGCTACGACATTTAATGACTGGAAGATCCGGATTGCCTGATTTTTTTGGTACGAAGGACGACTGGAATCAAGATCTCGCATGGGTAGACAGAACCACAGCTGTGAATCGTATGATGAGTCAAAAATTGTTATTTGCACCTGGCAAAGGAGAAGCTCATTCTCATGGTGCATTCGGTCTGCTGGCTGCGATAATTGAAATTGTCTCAGGGCAGGAATATTATACTTTTATCAGAGAAAAATTCCTGGACCCTGCTGGCATGAATCATACCGGAGAACATGGAGAATCCAGAGGTTTAAATGAAGATGATTTTGCAGTAGGAGGGGGCCCTGAGAAAGTGGGTCTTCCTAATATACCTCCAAATTGGGGCCCTACATCATGGTTGGTGAAGGGGAGTGGCGGCATGTATTCTACATTAGATGATCTCCTGAAATTCTATAAATTTATTCGCTCAGGTAAAGTGCTCAATGAAAAGCAAAGCAGAGCCTTTCGGCAGGAAACGGTCAACCTCGATGGCTCGATGAGAGGATTTGAATTATTTAGTGCTTATGCGCCTTCTGGCAATGAAGTATTTCTTTTTATAAATGAAATGAAAGATCAGGATCAGTTGCATGGCTTGATGCGACCATTAGAGAAGTTGATGTTTTCTAATTAGAGTATTGGTAAGATTGATTAATTGAAATATTGAACTAAAATCCACTGAAGTTTTGAAGTAATCATCGCTTAAGATATTAACCTGAGATCATTAAAGGACTTGAGGTAAAAGCGTTTAGAGGATATGTAACTGTACCGTTGATAAGTGAAATTACTGGTTCCACTCAGTTTTGGGGCTCTTAGTCTTTTAAAGTGGGTCATAATGATTAAATCCAATTATAAACATTCACTTATCTCATCTAAATGTAAGAAATCAATTAGGATATGCAGGATCAAATGAAGCGTTGGTTGAGTGAACGTGCCCCGACAGGGGTCGAGTACGAATGTGCTCGAAGTGAATGAACATGCCACAGGCATGCAGGCATACCAGAGGCACGCAGGCCGTGAAAGCGGGTGGGTTGGCATAACAGGCCCATGCTCCCTTCGGGTT
>JAJCYJ010000105.1 GCA_029262975.1 Saprospiraceae bacterium | reverse complement strand
CATAACACGTACCTGGAAATCTCTTGTGCCTGATGCACATGGTAAAATGGTACTTAAAGATCTTAATTGCAAACAAAAATTTCTATTTAAAAATGTTGGTATTGACGCGGTCCAGCCCCCATGCAAAAAAGTGATCGTTACATGCGGTACCAACACAGATCCTGAGTCGCTCCGTGAATATTTCTCCGATACTTCAAAAGTTTCTAATCCCAACCCTGATACTGCTTTAATTAAATCATATCCTACGCTACGTGATACTGTTGATGGTCATGGCGTCCTCATTAGAAAAATTGGCGAAGGGATTGCTCCCGGCACCAATGATGGCCTGTGTAAAATCACTGCTACTAAAGTGGATGTACTCTTTCCAGGATGCTCGGGTGTCGAGTTTAAAATAGCTCGTACCTGGCATATCCTTGACTGGTGTAGCAATGAAACCCGAGAATTTTGCCAAACAATAAAAGTGGTAGATAACGAAGGTCCTCATTTCAAAATTCAAGACACGATCAAAATCAGTAGTACGAATCCATGGACATGCGATGCGGATATAATAGTTCCGCCACCTGATACCATGTACGATAACTGTGTCAGTCCAAGTCAGCTGACATGGATAGCATTTGTCCAGGATGGACCGAATCGTATCGAAGCTAATGCAGCTAATGGATACCGACTGGATGGTCTGGGGCAGGGCATTTTTATCGTTACTTATGTTGTTACAGATCCTTGTGATAATTATAGTGATAAGACGGCCCTTCTGACAATCAAAGATTTAGTCAAGCCTGTGGCTCTGTCCAAGAGGACGATCAAGGTGACGTTTTCCTCTTTTCAAGGAGAATGTGTGGCTAAAATATTTCCATATAATATTGATGCCGGAAGTTTCGATGCCTGCGATGATCAATTAGATTATGCAGTCAGACGAAAAGGCATTGGTGATTTTGGACCATATGTTAAATTTACAGAAGCGGATATTGATGATGTGACACCCGGAGGTACAGCTTTCGGTACCGTCAAAGTCGAATTAAAAGTGACAGATGATTGCGGTAATTATAACATCGCCTGGACCAACGTGGTTTTGGAAGATAAAAATACCGATGTCACCAAGATTTGTGGCAGTACCTATATATCTCTTGACTGTACGGCAGATATCGATTCAGCTATTGTTAATCATTTACCAAAAGTGATTTTTAAAGGTTGTGAAACTCGCGAACTGCCCGTGTCTTATAACATTAGATCTCGTGATGTACATGAATTGTGTAACACAGGAAAGATCATCGTAGACTTTTTTGTAGAGGGGTCTGGAGACTCGATATGTACAAAGACTTTTCACTTCGGCAGTATTGATTCTCTTAAGATCATTTGGCCTGAGGCGCAAATAACAAGAGAATGCGATGATACCGACTTTGGAGATGTAATCATTACCGGAGGAAATTGTAATAAAGCATTGGCAACAGAGAAGTTCCAGGAATTTACAGTTCCTTATGGACTCGGATTCTGTAAGAAGATAGTACGGGAGATTACAGTAATAGACTGGTGTAATTATGAACCAAATCAAGGAGATACAATTGGAATTTACAGATTCGTCCAGACGATTAAAATAGTTGATTACGAAGCGCCCATCATTGAGTGTGAAGACCTTGAAGTCTCTGGCGGTGCTGATTGTGGCGCCGGTGGCTTAACAGTTAAAGCCAGTGGAAGCGATAATAGCAATTGTGATGAAGATCTTGAATGGGAGGCGGCCGTAGATGGTAATGATGATGGATTTTATGAATTAGATCTTATCGTCCATGCTGCTGGTGGTAATAAGGTATCTGCCAATATCAATAGTATATTAGGCGGAGGAGCTCATAATGTCAGATGGCGTGCTACAGATAAGTGTGGAAATAGCTCAGAAGTGTTCTGTACGATTACAATTACAGATGATAAAGCGCCAAGCCCACAATGTATCTCTGCGGTTTCTACAGCGACTATGAGTAATAGCGGGTCTGTTACAATCTGGGCTACGGATTTTGATCCGATGAGCAATTCTTCTGATAATTGTGGTGGCACTTTAACCTACAGTTTTAGTGGGGATGACCCTAACGTACCAAGTATGTTATTCACTTGCGATGATATTGATAACAATATCAGTGCATTGATAGATTTACGAATTTATGTATGGGACGAAAGTGGTAATCGTGATTATTGCAATGTGACACTCCGAATTGATGATAATTCAGATGCTTGTCCGGATTCTAACAGTACCGCCTCCATTCTTATCTCAGGAATGGTAGTGACACCGATGGGTGATAGGCTAGAATCGGCGGAAATCAAGACACTTTCTATGATGAGTAATGCTTCAGAATCGAGTATGACAGATGTCGATGGCACCTACTTTTTTAATCAGAATGAAATGATGTCGAATTATGAGATTACAGCGAAAAAGTCTGATGATTACCTGAATGGTGTATCTACCCTCGATGTATTATTGATACAGCGACATATTCTGAATTTTCAGAATCTTGATACACCATATAAAGTGATAGCGGCAGATGTAAATGGTGATGAGAGAATTTCGGCATTAGACCTTGTAGTCCTTCGAAGTCTTTTGCTCGGAAGAATAACTGAGTTGCCAGCAGGACAATCATGGAAATTTATCAATGCAGAACAAGAATTTGATGAACCTTTAGCTCCTTGGCCAATATTAGAATCACGATACCTTTCTGATCTAAGTACATCCATGATTGACCAGGACTTTATAGGTGTAAAAATTGGTGACGTCAGTGGAAATGCAATTGCAAATAGTCAACTGATAAGTGGAGCCAGAAGTGCTTCCGACATTAGTTTGTTATTAGAAGACAGAGCAGTGAGACAAGGTGAGACAGTTCAATTTGAGATTGACATGAATACCGTTGCTGATATGTACGGATTTCAAATGGCACTTTCCTTGAGCCAAGGTGAATGGTTAGATATTAATTCTGAAGGGATCACTTTATCAGATGATCAATATTTGTTACGTCCGGAAGTCCTTGCTATTAGTTGGACGTCTTCTGAGGCAATCAATAAACCTGCCAGATTGATTCTGTCCTTTAAAGCTGAGCGTCAAGGTAGACTCTCTGACTTTGTAACGCTATCGAAAAAAAGTGGTATGAATGGTCAGATTTACTTTGGCAATGACCTACAGGTCGCCGATGTGGCACTTGACTTTTCAGTGATACAGAAAGAGGATTTTGCCCTTTATCAAAATGTCCCGAATCCATTCAATGGTGAAACTATAATTTCATTTAATATTGAAAAGTCGGGTGTGGTTGAGTTTGCAATATTTGATATGACCGGTCGACAAGTATTTGGTCAATTGGCTTATTACAATGCAGGCCGTCATGAGATTTTGATTAACAAGAATGTGTTAGATGAAAAAGGTATTCTTTATTACCAACTGAGTATGGGCAATAAAGTGGCAACGCGCAAAATGATATCTATTGAATAAATATTGGATGCTGCTGATGGAAAATTGTTATTAAAGATGGGGCTTCGTTTATCGAAGCCCCTTTTTATTTAAAGGACTGGTTGAGCAATATAAAATAGAATATAAGTTAAAGAGGAACAATGCAAACATAAATTGTTAAGGTCGAGGCATGACTGAACAATCTCAAAGAGTCTACTATTAAAAGTAGTCGAAGTAAAGGAACTCTGAAGATAGGCGTATTGGGATGTAGAGTCCTAGCTATGGCGAGCCTGCTTTTCTGCCGAGGCAGGTCTTTTCAACGATAAGATTGACGATTTAGATAATATTATCGGCGCTATGCTGTGTTCACTTTGGCATAAGGAGCGTCCTTTGATTATTTACAAATACGGCCTCAGTAAAAGTATCAATGAAAATATAAATATAAATTTAAATTACAATTTCTGTTATACCCTTTTCAAATTGTAATACTCCCTAAATAATACTCATTTATAAATTAGAATTATTCGCTTGGACGGTTTCTAAATTTTTGATCCGATTGTAAACGTAGCAACAGACCTGTCAGTAGATACACCAACAATTGGTTCTTGGTTAGAATCGATCAATCTGTAAGGACTATAATTAGTATTAGAAGATCTGATAGTATATGCAAGGTCCAGGTAAATTCGATTGCCCCTGTATCCAAGACCCACACTTAATCCTGGTTTAATATCGAGTGCAGATGCATCGCTGAAAGGACTGGAAGGCAAAACTGCACCAAGTCTGAACCTGTAATATTTATAGGCAATTTCTGTGCCTACCCTTATATTAAGAGCAGAAGTGAAGAAATTGTCAATTTCACTATTTAGATCGTCTTCAAAAAATTGATCTAAAGGGTCATTAGAATTTGCAGTTAAATTAAAAGAACCCGATGTGTAGTCAACATATTCTATTTCACCACTTATAAAGCCTTTAAGATCGCCGGCTGAATATAAATACCCCAATCCTCCGATCGCTCGCCAGGGACTCTGAAATTCATATTCAAATTGACTCAAAGGACTAAGAGCTGACAGGTTTTCTGTTGTATTGTCTGCTGTAAATGAATAGGCTACATCAGTATCAAATTCATCTTTTAGGAAATAATAAGATTTAGTATGAAAAGCAGCCCCAAGTCTTAACCGTGGCGTAATTTTATAAATAAACCCCAACTTTAAGTTAAACCCAACTCCGCTTGTTTTCAAATTTTGATTGTAATCCAAACTATTAAATAGAGCTATTTGATCTCCCGGATCCTCTTCCGTGTATCTTTTGGTTTCTGTAAAATTTGCAAAAGGGAAACCAATTGTAGCACCCCATGAAAATTTGTTTTTAATATTTGAACCAACAGTAATAAATAATTCATTCAATGAACCGGACCGTTCTGTTACTTCACTTCTATCTACTGATTCATTTAAGGTAACAAAGTCACTGTCATAATCAGTCCCACCATCAAAGTTATAAATTGCACCAGCATCAAAGGCTGGCCCTCCTTCAAAAGGGTCCAGTTCATCTGGTGTATTCGATTGTGCTACTTCTAGAAATCGTGCTACAATCGTACCAGGTCCTGTACCCGAATATGCAAGGCGTTCTTTGTAATTAACTATTTGATTAAAGCCAATCGCCAAATTGAATGTCTTGGTGTTAAAAGAGGGTGGATCATAATGAAATACAGCGGCTATATTTCCTGCACCAAACTGGGTTTGAGAACTACTTGTATTGCTTCCGTCAAGATTAGCCGAATTTTTAGTATTTAAAAAATTAATCGTGGCGGTGATTTCTGACTTTCTGAATTCCGCTATTCCTGCTGGATTTATACTTGCAATGGATACATCGGCACCCATAGAAGAAAAAGCACCGGATACTCCGGCAAATCTTGCCGTATTATTGTATTCATAAAGTGAATATCTAAGTGCGTCGTCAAGTGTTTGAGCCTTCAGGGCCTCTGAAATAGAAAGTAGTAAAAATATTATAATAATTATTCTGAACATAGTATGGCTCTAAATTAGTATCGGGTAATATATAATGATCAGTTGATCTCTAATAAAAATGGGTGGTTGCCTTGTTAAGCGACCACCCATTTCATATTCTGTTTTTATAAATTATCTCGGACTACCGCCTCTTCTTGAAGAAGATTTGGTACCTGAAGATCTACTTGATCCAGATGATCTTGTAGCTGCTCCGCTACTTCTTGATGATCCCGAAGATCTTACTGCAGAGCGGCTTGATCCAGATCTTGAACTTGATCCGACTCTTGTTCCGCTGCTGCGTGAACTTGATCGTGATGGATTATAACTCCTGCTGCTACTTCTGCTGCTACCTGAAGTTCCAACTTTATTATTTCTTGAACTTCTTGTACTGGTTGCTGAACGTGGGCTTTGACGTCTTGAACTATTAGCATTTGTGGCCTTGGTCGTAGTAGCCCTGGATGATCTTCTTGTTGAAGTAATCGTGCTACCTGTTCGTCTGGAATTAGAAACAGTTGATCTCGAGACGGCGGAGTTATTATTATTATTATTGATGACAGTATTATTATAATTGTTTACCTGTCGTGCCGCATTGTATGGAGGGCAATAGTATGCAGATCCAAATCCACCAAATGAATTATATCCTCCATAGCCAAATGAGTTAAATCCTCTGTTTCCAAAACTGTTGTAAGGAGAATATAGTCCATAGCGATTATAGCGGCTATTATAGTTGTTATACGTATTTCCGAAGTATAAACTAAAACCCGGGCTATATGAATTGTATCCATAAGGGCTGTAACCACTTCCAAAACCTCCTGCGACGTAAGGACCTCCCCAGTAAATACTGCTATTATATCTGCTATAGAAGTTAGAATACCTGTAGTTATTAAATCTATTGGTATATCTGTATGCGTCTAATTGATAGCTATTATCCCGATAAGACAGATATTCATCATATTCGTCCTCATCATAGTCATATGATGCTTCATCTTCAAATAGTTCGCCATCATAATCTTCATACGCCAAATCTTCATACGAAGCAGCGCTTTCATAATCGGACTCTTCGAAGTATAAATCATCAAATTGTGCCGATAATCCAAAGCTCGATATCATTAGTGCCAAGAGGCTAAGAAGTGATAGAGCATATTTTCCTTTTTTCATCTTTGTAGATTTAGTAGCTATGAATGGTTTATTCCAGCATAAAGCTATTGCATAAATATACGCCATTCGGTTAATAATTGTTTAAATCAGGTATTAACATATGTTAATATGTCCGGGTCCCTTATTTAATCGTGACTTCTCACATATATATGACGTTTAATATGGTCAATTGGTTTCCTCAAAAAATATCTTATTCCTTTTTTAACATAAAAATAAGTTGAGAATCTTGACTTTAACACATATCTCATCAAATTCTTTAGCTTTCTGAAAGATCTTATGGGACAATGATGGCTCTGAAAGTTTCAGAGATGGGGTAATATCTTACTTTTGCGCATCATATTCAAAGCGAATTAGCAGAATCACATTATGGCAAAGGAAATTACCCCAAGATCAGAGGATTATTCGAAATGGTATCTCGACATTGTCAGGAAAGCGGGATTAGCAGACAACTCAGCGGTAAGAGGATGTATGGTGATCAAACCAACTGGATACGCCATATGGGAAATGATGAGGGATCAGCTGGATAAAATGTTTAAGGACACAGGCCATGTAAATGCTTACTTTCCTTTGTTCATTCCTAAGAGCTTTTTAAGCAAAGAGGCAGATCATGTTGAAGGATTTGCCAAAGAATGTGCTGTGGTGACCCATCACAGACTCATGAGTAATCCTGATGGAAGTGGGGTAGTGGTAGATCCTAGCGCTAAGTTAGCAGAAGAATTAATCGTCAGACCTACATCTGAAACCATTATTTGGAATACCTATAAGGATTGGGTTAAATCATACAGGGACCTTCCTCTATTAATCAATCAATGGGCTAACGTCGTGCGCTGGGAAATGAGAACAAGACCTTTTTTAAGGACTTCTGAATTTTTATGGCAAGAAGGCCATACTGCCCATGCTACACGTACTGAAGCAATCGAGGAAGCACAATTGATACATGAAGTTTATGCCCGATTTGCTGAAGACTATATGGCCATGCCGGTTATAAAAGGTGCTAAATCTGCACACGAAAGATTTGCAGGAGCTGAAGAGACGTATACCATCGAAGCGCTCATGCAGGATGGGAAAGCGCTTCAAGCTGGAACGTCTCACTTCCTGGGTCAGAATTTTGCAAAGGCATTTGACGTAAAATATCTCAATAGCGATAATCAGGAAGAATATGTATGGGCGACATCATGGGGGGTTTCGACCCGCTTAGTAGGTGCTTTAATTATGACGCATTCCGATGACGAAGGATTGATACTTCCACCAAAGTTAGCACCTATCCAGGTCGTAATCGTTCCTATACCTAGGCCATCTTCGGATATTTTGGCTGTGGCTGATAAAATTAAATCCGACTTGAATCAAAAAGGGATTAGTGTCCTCATTGATAAAGATGAAAAAAAGAGACCTGGATTTAAGTTTGCTGAATATGAAATGAAAGGGATACCAGTCAGAATTGGAATTGGCGAAAGGGATTTGGCAAAAAATCAGGTTGAAGTAGCGCGGAGAGATACGCGTTCTAAAGAATCCAGACCATTGGATAACATAGCAGAGCATATTGTTCTTCTACTAGATCAAATTCAGGATTCGCTTCTTGAAAAAGCAAGAACTTTCAGAGACGAGAATACCACTACTGCTGATGATTTCAAAACTTTCAAAGAGCTCATTAATGACAAGGGTGGATTTGTATCAGCTCACTGGGATGGGACTACTGAGACCGAATTAAAAATAAAAGAATTGACAAAGGCCTCAATTAGGTGCATTCCAAATGATGCAGAACTGGAAAAAGGTAGTGATGTTTTGACGGGATCCCCCTCTCAACGTCGGGTTTTATTTGCGAAAGCTTATTAAACAATTTCTATTCTTCGCCCCTTCTTTAAATTATAGTCAAGTTAGTGTAGAAATCAAGACACTATAGGCTATTACACATAGATAATTTAAATATTATTATATCCCGTTTTTGTATCACCGTGGCTACCAGAGGATTTCACATAGATTTATTTCATATATAACACTTAACATATAAGATTAATTTATATATTTGCCCAATCGACCGCGTACCTATAGAGTGATAGATAAGTAGACCTGCATCAAATAAGAATTATTTGAAGCATATGTCATTTTATTAACTATTAGTATGAATACGCAAAATCGACTTAAGGGCATTAGCCTTTGCCTTTCCTTGATTGGACTTCTCTTCTCAAGTAATTATTTAAATGCACAGATTGGCGCTCTTGGTCAATGCACTGGCGTTACGGCAGAAGATAATTATATCATAAAAGTGGATGGCCTAACACCAACCACACCCTATGTCATTAGAATAGATGGCACTACCGTAACCACGCTACCAATAGGAGATCTGTTTGCTACAGGTGAATATTTAAGCGCAGAGACGGCTTATACAGATGGTACAAAAATAGTCACTGTAGAAGTTATTGAAGACGCACTTGGTACACCGGACACCACTACAATCCTTGTCGCTGAGGTATTATGTACGGATGTAGATGAAGATGGCAACTTTGATTTTAATACAGATGTTTGCGATTATACTAAGGCTGTAGGTACCGGTGGAGCGATTGTCTCAACTGTAGCTCCTTATAATGGTGATAACATATACCTATATATTTTGACAGGTGCCGATAGCATTTATAGCACAACTACATCAGGTTATAATAATAGTGGGCTTTTTGAGGACCTTGACAACGGAACTTACGAAGTCTTTGCATTTAATTTTCTTTCTCTTACCGAGGCTAATGCTTTCAGAGCTGCAATACCAAATAGTACTAACCTCGGGACATATGCGGCAGGTGCACCAGCTTGTTACGCGCTTTGTGGATCCGCATCCTATACAGTTTCCTGTTCTTCTATAGTTGATATTTACGTAGACCCGGCAGACTTTATGGTTTGTATGGAAGATGACGCTCAGTTCTTCATCCAGGATTCATTCTTAGTGTCTCCACCTGCTGGAACCACCTTGAGTTATCAATGGCAAGAAGATGATGGCGGAGGATGGACAAACATAACAGATGGTGCCTCTCCTGATTCAGTATTAGATTTGACAGCCGTCACATTCGCAGACAGTGGAAATATGTATCGCATCATTGTGACGATGACAGTTGGAGCCACAACGGTCTCAATGGACACAAGTGGTGTAGCTACACTTACAGTATATGACGACCCGGTTCTTGCTTCCACCCTCGATGTTACAGTTAATAGTGATCAGATTTCGGGAATCGTGCTCGCAGTCGCTCCTGGTAGCGTAGCAGCCGATAGTTTTGAATTGGTATCAGTAGCAATAGGAGGTTTAATTGCAGATGTTGGAAATGCCTCA
>JAJCYJ010000104.1 GCA_029262975.1 Saprospiraceae bacterium | reverse complement strand
ACGTGTGTCTTTTTTTCAATATGGTGACTAAGATGATATGCTGAAGCAATAGCATTAAGTATTACAATACATATAATGGCAAATAAAATTAAATCACTTTTTTTCTTGTTCTTCGGCATAATATTTATTTCTTTCTTCTGGAGAGTTATTCAAGAATATAAGAATCCGAAAAATTTGCCGCGTCAATATCAAGGCACTTGAACTTCAAATATCTACGTGCCAAGAAAAAACCTTTATTATCAATATAATATCCTTTTCTTCTTTTGGCATGAATGGTTTTATTAGGATTGAGAAAGGGATATGCATGTTTTGCCGTATTTTGGATAAACAGGAGTTCTATGCCCAATTCAGATACCAAGGACAAACGAATTCCTGGATTACGAATATGAATGATAAATATTTTAATTAGATATTCTGCAATTTGCCTAATTATTGGAGTAGGGGCGTTAAACTTCATACTAAGACTCTATTTCAGTATATTTTAAATAACTCAGATATAATGAGATAAGTGCTATATATGGAAGTAATTTATTCGGTTGAATACCGGCATGTGATTCTAAAAATGACGAATTTATTAGATAGCCAGCTTGATCTATAAAGTCTACAAGACTTGTAATCCCAGGAATATTTCCATTCCACACAAACGCTATGTCTTCTCTGAATATTTTAAAGCTTACCAACTCAATAAAATTATATAAAACATAGACTACAGCTAAGGCAAGGATTGCCTTGAATATAGAATATTTTTTATATGCGATAGCTGCAAGCATGATGACACATTGAAGAAAAATTGTGTCCTTGAAATATTTCCATAAATATGGATCCGATATTCCAAGCCTCACTAAATCAGTGTTCCACTTATAACTGGTCAGTGCAAATAATTGATATAATACAACAAATACTAGTGGGAAAATAATTACAGATAAGATCACTTTTGAAACCCATTTTTCCATTTTAGTTGCAGGTAGCGATAAATGGAAGTTAGCGATATTGTTTGGATGATATTCGGTGAAAGACAAGCTTGTAAAAATGGAAGAAGATATAATTAATACTCTTGGAAACCAGACAAGATGAAATTTATGCGCTGCATTATTTTGTTGTATAAAATTAGAATTTTGCAAGGAAAATAAAGTATCCAGCGTTTGAAATAGAGGAGAATCCGAACCCCAAAAATTAAAAACTAAAAAAATGAAACTTATGGCAACCAGCAATAAGTATATTGTAGATTTTAACCTTATTTCATTTAGAATTAACAAGTTTACTCTCGATAAAAATGAATTCATAAATTGGAGTGTTGTTGAAATGCATGTTTTATTGAATCATTTACAGTCATAATCGCATTAAACAGGACTTCTAGATCTGGTTCAAAAGAAGTTCTCCCATTCGCATTTTTTATTTTTAAATATCCACCGGGGACGCGTTCCTGGTAGATTATATTGGAATGATTTGATTCTTGAGGAGCTAATGAAAAATGGAGATTTTTACAGATATCATTAATGGTGTGATTGAATATAATTTTACCATCATTAATGACTATTACGTTATCAATAAGACTATGCAAGTCCCTGATCTGATGTGTGGAGATTATATAAATCCTATTCTCATTAATAATATGTGCAAGAATCTTCCTGAATTGTTTTTTTGATGGAATATCAAGCCCGTTTGTAGGTTCGTCCATCATTAACAGATTGGTGTTGGTAGCTAACCCAAAAGCTATTAGGGCTTTCTTTTTTTGACCCATGGATAGTTTAGCAAGATGGCTATTATGTGCTAACTCAAATTCATTTAAGAATTTTAGAAAGGACTCTAATGAGAATTTCGGATAAAATGGAGCGAATCTATCCACAAATTTTTTCATAGACATATTGGGAGCATATATTTCTTCGGCAAGTAAAAATGATTCTCTTAAGAGTGGTACACTTCTGCTTTGAGGGTTCTGTCCAAAAACCGATATAGATCCAGTATCACAGAAGCGAAGACCTTGAATCAAATGTAAAAGAGATGATTTGCCTGCACCATTGAGCCCAAGTAATCCATGAATCTGACCAGGATGTATATCTAAATTAAGATTAGAGAATAAATCTTTCTTAAGATTATAACCAAAACAAAGATCACTGATTTGAATCATGTATTAGAATATTACGGTGCCAATATAATCGTACTGATAGTTCAGTCCAAATAATATTTCTTTTTCTGTGTGCTTAGTGGCCCAGATAAGAAGTTAATGATGGTATTCATTTTTTGTTTTGATTAGATCAATAGAATATGCTTGATGGTATAAAGATTGCTCTTTTATACTTCTTTACCACAGGTGTCTTATCTTGAAGCCTTATATTTTGATGTATCATGGATCAACTACTTTCAGATAGTGAATTTCAGAAGAGACTCGCTCTCATTGCAAAGCAAGAGAGTAGAAATCTTAATGATGTGTATGAAGATGCTACTAAGTATCTAAAGGAACTTTATACTTCACAAACTTCTTTCATCGACGCGATAGTTGTCGAAGCGTCCCAATATATTCTTGGTCGAGCTTACGACAAAACAATTGACGTCAACCCAGAGGAGATGAAAGCTCTTTCAAATTTAATGCGCGGACATTCAGTAGCCTTTGTCATGACGCACAAGACTTATATTGACATGCTGGTACTCGGTTTGGTATTAGCCCGTCATGGACTTCCGGTACCCCATATTTTTGCCGGGATAAATATGGCATTTCTAGGAGTAGGTGAAATCGGTCGGAAAGCTGGAGTTATATTTATAAGACGATCTTTTAAGGATAATTCTATATACAAGGCTACTCTAAGGCATTTTATTTCCTCCAGAGTAAAAGAAAGAGCTCATTTTATGTGGGCGATTGAGGGAACAAGATCAAGAACTGGTAAGCTTGTTTGGCCTAAAATGGGTATTCTTAAGTATATTGTTGAAGCTGAACAGGAGTCTGGAAAAGATGTAAAGTATGTACCCGTCTCAGTAGTCTATGATTTGATTCCGGATGTTGAGGACATGACAAAGGAAGGACGCGGCAAAAATAAAAAGCCTGAAAGCCTTATGTGGTTTCTCAATTACATTCGTAAAATGGGAGATAACTTTGGCAAGATCTCTATTAGATTTGGTGAGCCAGTGCAGAGGAATGACCTCGGTCAGGCTGAGATTCCTGATGACAAGGAGGATGAAGATTCAAATACCCAGTATACGTTACCACACTTTGCTTTTGAACTTATTCATGGAATTAATAAGATCACTCCGGTTACAACTGCCTCCTTGGTTTGCACCACGCTATTAAGCAAGTTTGCTCTGACCAAACAACAACTAGAAGGAGATGTCATCGCATTAATGCATTTGATTGAAAACCACCGACCTGATGTCTTAGTCGATAGGGGAAAGCAAATAGGTTCATCAGTTCAACAGGCAATTAGTCTATTGAAAAATGCAGAACTCATTCAACAAATGGGTGAAGGTGTCAAAGCAAAGTATGCTATAGTTACTAAGAATTTTCTTTCGGTCACATATTATGCTAATATGGCGGCTCATCATTTATATCGAGGGGCTTTTATTGAATTGGCATTGATACGAGTGTTGAATGTATCCGGGGGCAATAGATCTCACAAGTTTTGGGAAGAAATTATGTCCATTAGGGATTTATTCAAATTTGAATTCTTCTATTCTAAAAAGCCTGTTTTCTGCGATGAAATAGAGCAGGATATGAATTATTTAGACCCGGAATGGCGTACAATTTTACAGGGGACCAAATCTGATTTAGATAGGTTGCTTTCTAATCAAGGCATTTTGTTATCACAAGCAGTATTGTCAATTTATCTTGAAGCGTACCAGGTTGTAGGGAAGGCCTTACTATCAATCGATAAGGATGTTCAGATAACTGAGCAAAATTTACTGCATGCCTGTATGTTTGTCGGTGATGAACTCCATTGGCAAGGTAGAATACACAGGATTGAATCGGTATCAAAACCTCTGATACAAAATGGTATAAGACTTGTGACGAACCTGGATTTGATTCCCACGGCTACAGATAATAAATCAGGCAGGATTCAAGCATTTATCAATAAGTTGGTCGGCATGATGGATAATATCAGAGACCTTCAGGACATTGTTCGCGCGCGAGATAAAGGAGCTAGAATTATACCCATTGACAGAAAGTCCGTACCAGGATCAAGAACTGAGGCTATGACCTCGATGGTTGTGGAAGGTGAAGGTGGAGCGCATATTGGAGCATTTTTTGATTTGGATCGAACACTTATCAGAGGATTTTCTGCCAAACAATTTTTTCAATCTCGCTTATTAAGTGGCAAAATGAGTACACGAGAAATTGTGGCTCAATTCAGCGGAGTTACTGTTTACGCTATAGGCAATAAAAATTTTGCAGGATTGGCCGCTATCGGAGCAAAAGGTGTAAAAGGAGTAGACGAAAGAGTCTTTATTGAAGTGGGAGAGGAAGTATATTATAAGCACTTGGCACAAGAAATATATCCGGAATCTCGCGCACTGGTTGAGGCCCATTTGGCGAAAGGCCATACAGTAGCAATTATTTCAGCCGCTACACCTTATCAGGTGAATCCGATAGCCCGCGATCTTGGAGTGGAACATGTCATGTGTACGAGGATGGAAGTTAAAAATGGCAAATTTACTGGAGAAATTGTTGAGCCAGCATGTTGGGGAGAAGGCAAATCTATAGCCGCTAAAGATCTCGCTTTTCGATTTAATCTTGATTTAAGTAAGAGTTATTTTTATACAGACAGTGTTGAAGATCTTCCTTTAATGGAAATTGTGGGCCATCCAAGACCTGTAAATCCAGACAATGAATTGTCTTCCATAGCATATAAGAATGATTGGCCGGTCTATAGATTTAATGATGAACGAAGACCCGTCATTTCAAATATAGCAAGGACATTTCTTGCATTTGGAAGTATAGTTCCTGCAGCTTTATATGGTGCACTTTCAGGAGCTACCACGTTATCCTGGAAAGATGGAATCAACTCTATGATTGGAACAATGGGTGACGTAGGCACTCGTATAGCTGGAATTAAAATTGTTGTAAAAGGAGAAGAGCATCTGTGGTCACATCGGCCAGCTGTCTTCATATTTAATCATCAGAGCAATGCGGATTTTCTCATTGCAGCCAAATTACTTAAGAAGGACGTTGTTGCAATAGCAAAGAAAGAATTGGAAATGTCGCCAATTGGTCCATTCTTTAAGGCTGCTGGAGTAATATTCATAGACAGAAAAAATAAAGACAAAGCTATAGAAGCTATGAAACCTGCAGTTGAGGCACTTAAAAGCGGCACATCTATAGCAATTGCTCCTGAAGGTACGCGTAGCTTTGACTATAATTTGGGGGCCTTTAAAAAAGGTGCTTTTCACTTGGCAATGGATGCAGGTGTGCCTTTAATCCCTATGGTAATAAAGAATGCTCATGATGTCATGCCTCGTGGCGCAGCATTACTACAACCAACTATTGTAGAAGTAAATATTTTGCCACCGGTATATACGAATACATGGACTAAAGAGAACCTGAATGAAAACATTGCACTCGTTCGTGGAATGTATTTAAGAGAACTTGGACAAGAGCTCAAAGCACTTCCAAAGGCAAAATCAAAGTAAATAATTAAAATAAGCGGAGCACCTTAATCTTCTTTCTTCAACGTGGAGACGATATGTAAATTAGGTTAGGAATTCGATTATCCTTTTGTTGGTCCTCGGGTATATATTTACTTCTTTTCCAATTTTGGAATTAATGAAAGAATCTTTGCAAGTTTCATGGCTTGTTTCATTTCCCCATTTAAAGTCAGTCTTCCCTGAATAAAAGCTGTTTGAAATTCCAATTCTCCAGTACCAATTTTATAAAGATGGCTATCATTAATTGTAATTGTTACATCCGGGTTTTTCGATTTTCCTCTTTTTATTGAACCTGGAGGTGTATTCAAATTAACCTGCCAGTGCGCATTGGATGATCCATTTACATTAAATTGATATAGTCCAGCATTTGGTTTTAGAAAGTCAGGATGCGCTTTGAGATAATTCTTTAGATGTAAAAATAATGCATCAGACTTAGGTTTTGCTTTCGGGACATTTTTAGATTTTGACTTCTTGTGTTCAAGAATATGAGCTTCCAGATAGTTTGCTGACTCCCTGATATATCTTGTAAATAAGTCTATATCGGGCATAGAATTAGCATCGGAAGTTGGGCTAATTGTTACGTGACCATCATAACTAAAGATGGTAATAATAAGTCCCATTCCGTCCATTATCGGCGCTGTACCCATAACCGAAAGTAATTTGTGACCATGTAAGTATAAGGGTGATTGGGGTCCGGGAACATTCGTAATTACAAGATTAAATACAGGATTATGCATTTTGGCCATGTGATACCGACTATATATTCGGGAAGCAAGATTTGCCACGCCATATGGCACTGTTTCAGCGAGGTCTGAAAGAGATCGGGCACCTAAAGCACCCTGATAAGTCTTGCCCAATGTTGTGTTTTCGTGAATTTTCCCAAGCCTTTTTATTGGATCTTCAATATGGGTCGCTAATTGAACTAACATCATAGACACTTGGTTGCCAGCATTAGTAGTGTCATTAGCGTCTCTTGTAGATATAGGTACCATTGCTACAAGTGGTTTTTTAGGAAGTTTATCTTTGTCATTGAGATACTTGCGAAGGGCACCAGCACAAATACACAGAATTACATCATTTACAGTTGTTCCCATAATACGCTTCAAAGCTTTGATCCGCTCTAAATCAAGGATGGCCGTATTCCATTTTCGCTTTGCCGAAATAATGCCATTTATTGGAGTGGCTGGAGCTGAAAATGGTACAGTAGGAAGTGCTAATCGCTGAGTTCTGTTAACTACTCCGGTTTTAATTGTCGAAGCTATAGTACTACCGATAATACTGGGAAGACGTAATGGATTCTTGGCGAAACTCACGGCACTTTTCAAAATTAAATTCAATTCATTTGGAAGAGGTTTAGGCCTAAAAGGCCTTGGGGGTGATAATTCCTTTGTGTTTGGAGATAGATCAAATATCAAACTGAGCATACCGGCTCCAGCCATACCGTCTATTGCAGCATGGTGGATTTTAGAAATTACAGCGACTGAGCCAGCAGGGACTTGTGCAATATTATTCAATCCTTCAACAAATGTGAAAGACCAAAGTGGACGTGACCTGTCTAAAGGTTCCGAAAAAACCATTGAAGCCATATCTCTTAATTCTGCCCATCCGCCAGGGTTAGGTAAAGCAACACGATGCAGATGCAAGTCAATATTAAAATCTGGATCATCTACCCAATAAGGATAATCCACACTCATTGGCACAAACATCAATTTTTGTCTAAGAGTGGGAATCTGATGAATTCGGGAAAGAATAACATCCTTGTACGTACTAAAATCTAATGAACCCTCTATTACCGCCACACTACCCACATGCATCGGGCTAGTTGGCGTTTCACCGTATAGAAAGGAAGCATCAAGGCCAGAGATATGTCTTAATCGCTTATTGTCAATTGTATCTAAAACCTTGTTTAGCATAGTTTTCTATTTTTTAAAGTAGGAACCAAAAATATCATATTACTTAATAACGTGCGGCTATACTTTCTAATTTGTACTACTTTCTATTTGTTGTGACCAACTTCTCATGTTTAAGAGGTCCCAAACACGCCATTATTACGGGCATTATTTATAGTGTACCCAATTTTCAGCCCTATACTGAAGGCGATTTGTGATTATTTCAAGGACAAATGGATTAACACCCAAACCGATGTGACTCCCTCTTACCTGAATGTTTTGATGAATATCAGTTTCACGTGTTTCCATGCAGACTTTCCATGAGACAACACCATCTTCTTTTGTGTAAATAGCAGTTGTAGGTACTGGTGCAGGAGCTGACAAATTCGAAAGTAAATCAAAATCTATATCTTCAGTTCCCCTGCCACCCGTAATAATATTATACATCCATTGAGCATTATTAGGCTCTGTCAATCCTCCAAAAGGTGAGCCTAATGTTACGACTTGTCTCACTATTTCCGGCCGATTTTTGGCTATCTCTCTGGCAAAAACACCACCAAGGCTCCAACCAATTATACTGACCTTATTTCTACATGAGAGAAAAATATCTTCAATTTTTTCTATCAGAAGATCAAGATAAATTTCATCACCATAATTTCTTCCCATTCCCCATTTGTGCGTTTTATAACCAATTTTATCCAAATATGATCTTAATGGGGAGGTGGAAAAATCAGAAGCCATAAATCCTGGCAAGACCAAAACCGGATGACCATCTCCTCTGCTATTCACTTGTTTAAAAAACCTATAGGGTACAGAAGTGCCAAATTCGATAAGCGCTCTTTGGCCTTCAGTTGCTAACCAAAACAATGAAGGTTTTTTTATACTATTTGAGTAAAGTTCTTCTATACTAGACATAGATTCATACTTTCAACAGGACAATCATACGATTTAAAAGTAGCTTCTAGTCTTATAATTCCATCTTTCATTTCAAAATAATAATTGATCAAGATATGAAATATGGTCAATTTTATTGTAAGGCAAATAATTCTTTCTACAGTCACTTCTAATTGGACAAAAAAAAGCGGCAGTATAAATTAGTATACTGCCGCTCTAAATCAACAAAATTCTATCTTAGTTCTTACTGAACAAGGCTCTGAAGCGCTTGCTTCCTCCGATGATTTGCCCTTTTATAACTTCTAAAGTGTCAAATACAAGGTCTTGCTGGTTGGCTGCAAGTTTAAGACCACCTTTGATCGCTTTTTCCGTTACGTTTTGCCACTCCGCTCCTCTTTTTACTGTGAATTCAACTACATCTTCTGATGTCTCGTATACGAAGTCATTAGCATTTTTTGCAGCTTCCTTTGCCGTATCTAAACCTTTGTTCAACCCTTCGTTAATTTTTAAATCTGTTATTTTTCTAGCCATGATTATGGTATTTATATTGTTATTGACTTATTATTTAATAATTTGCTTTGCTTGTGTCAACCACGCTTCAGCGTTGATACCTCTAAATGAAGAACCTGATTTTTCGATTGCTTTTTCTACTTTAGAAATTGTAGATTTTGCAAGAGCATCTATAGATTTAATTCCTCCAGTATTTAGAATTCGTTCCATTTTTGGTCCGATCCCGTCGATTACTTTCAAATCAGTCATTTTCACTGTCTTAGCAGTGGTTACTTTTTTAGAAGCAACTTTAACAGGTGTAGCCTTTTTGACTTTAGAAGGGGCATTCACAGACTTAGTTCTTACATTGAATTCTGTCTGAATAGCATCTACTTTTTCTTCTGCATTCTTTTTGATTGACTTAAGGGTATTCGTAGTTGATTTTTTCAAATTTTTCCAACCAATTAACTTTTTGAATCTTACTGTTCCAAAATCGTATTGGTCTTTCAAACTTTCCATAGTATCAAATACAATGTCTACTTGCTTTTCGATAAGAGGTTCAGTCCTTTTAAGAGTCTTAGCAAAAAGTTTTTGATACTTTTCACCAGTTGCTACGGTTCCTTCGATTACGTCTTCAGAAGTATTTACCAATCTTACATTTAAATCTGTTAGTGATTTTTTCAAATTCACTTTAGAAGTAGTTTTTCTTTTTTTTGCTGCTGTTGCTGTTGCCATGGAAATATGATTTAATTGTTGTTTTAAATTATTGGTGCAAAGATGAATACGGTGAGTTACAACTGAGTTACACGTAAGCAAACTCCCTTTCGAGGTTGTTTACTCGACATTGATATAATCACCTTTGATTAAGTGATAACATGGCAAATAGGAGGATAGCTTGCGTAGTTACTTAGGTACTTAAGCTTTTAGTCGCATGTTGAATCTCATCTTTTTCATAATCCGAGAGGATTCGATCAAGTGTTCTTGCTATTTTAGTAGATACTCTTAACCGTTCAAGTTTTGGCCAGGTCGCCTTCTCGCCGTTAGTGATAAGGGCGGCAATCTCCTCATATGTAAGAGAAGAAAGTAAATGTGCGGGCTTAACAACACTAAAATCTGCAACTATATTTATGTCGCCATGATAATATTGTTGTACGATTGAATTGATACCATTTGCAGCTACCGCCAGTTTTGGCCAATATTTAAAGAAAGGTTTTGCAATGGTATAATTAAACTGTGTTGTCTCTTTGATAAGTGCGGAACTAAGTTGACTTGCTGCTCTCCACCACTCATTTTGAATTGGAGCGTCTCTAACAAAAGGGAGAATAACAGGATTGGTAAGACTGACTACAAAATGATTCACACCAAATAATCTTGTTAACCTTTTCGATGGAAGATCATTGGTCATTGATCCATCTACCCATTTGCGTGAGGGTAGATATGGGACAACTTTCCCATTTTTATTTTTAGCGGATAATGTAACGGGTGGGAAAATTCCCGGTATTGCACAAGAAGCCATTACAGCAGATCTTATCATTACATTAGGTGAAGCGATTGCGTTGAGCAATCGCGATTTTTGATATGACTCGTGAGGGGCAATCGAGATATTAATATATCGTCCTGTCCTTTCAAAGGCTTCCTGAAATGTGAGATCCGGAATGTTTCTTTCTATACTTTCTCTTACATGATCGATGCGGACCGATCCTCGTTTTTTTAATAAGCGTGAAAGCAGACCTTTTTCTCGCTCTACTTCCACCATCAAATTTGTCGGATTAAAATATTGCTTTAAATCTGTAAGAGAATAGGTACCAACTAAAGCTGTAAATATCGAACCTGCACTTGATCCGGAAATAACATTTGGCAAAAGATCATTCGAGATCATGGCTTTAAGTACACCCATATGAAAGTGACCCAGCTGCCCCCCTCCACTTAACATTAAGGCCGTTCTTCCAAAACAATGACTTGCTCGACGAAAAAAATCTATTTTCTCTTCGAAGGTAATTTCAGAATGATCTAAATCTGCGATGTAGGATATTGAATCAGCTACTTCATCGACATAGTCAATAATTAATTGCTTAGTTCCTGATAATGCCTTTGTATACAATTTGGCATTTCCAATCCCACCCATATTGCCATGAATACCTTCATTTAATGTGAATAATAAACCATGATTATCTTCTCCCTTTCTGAATGATCTTAATTTCTGTAACCGTTGCTGGATCTCTTCATAGTCATAGTGTTCACTAAATTTCTCGTTTTTCCACTCAGTCAAACCAATATTGTCATCATGATCACGAGCCAATGACAACCATTCATGATAATCTTCTGAAATATCGGCTATTCTCTTGGTTGTTTTATAATATGAATTTTTCATATATATTGATCGTAAAAAAGCTAAGTATAATTAAAATCGAAGGTACACCGGATCATCATTATTCATCTATAATAGTTAACATTTAATTGAACACTAGGGTTCATTATTTCCTGTTACAAACTGACAAAAGTGTACTTCAACATGGTTATGCATTGTATGGTTTGTTTTGTGAAATGTGTATTTTTATCAGACGATGGTATCAAAGATATGCTGGGTTTCAGGAAGAGGATCAAGTCCAAATTCTTTGTCAAGAATTGCGACACATCGATGGTATACTTTGATGGCAGCTGGTCGATTGCCCTTTGCCAGGAATGCCTTCATCTGAAGTTGATATGCATCTTCCCAGGTATTATCAAGTAATATAGCAGCTTGAGTAAGTCTTACTGTTTCCAGTGGATGTACTTCTAAGAGTAACTCAGCCAATGAGAGATATGCACTAAGTACAAGGACATGCAATCTTTCACGTTCTTCACTGGTCCAATCGTAGAAGGATCGATCAGGAAGATATGTTCCCTTATATAAGTCTAACGCTGCCCGATAAGCGGAAGATGCTGTCGTAATTTCGGTACTCACCGCCTCATTTCCCAATTTGACATACTCTTCTAAAGCCTGAGCGTCAATCCAGATATACTCATGATTAAGCTGATATGATACTCCCTGACGAATAATGTATTTTGGTTCAGTACGCGGTGCGCGATCAGGTTCCAGTACTTTATGGATTCCATGAAGAGCCACTTTAAAGTCTCTATCTCCATCGATAGATGCTGTCTCTTCCCATAGTCTATCTATTATTTGCTCTTTATGGAGACTTCGTCTATGTCTTGATGTAATAAAGAATTGAAATAATTGTAATGTTTTATCTCTTCCCCATGCTTTTGATGATATAAATCGACCATTTTCGAAGACTTCAAATGTGCCTAGTGTAAGCACCCTAATTTGCGCATCTTTTTTCTTGAATTCTAAATATTGCAAACGATCAGTAAAAGCAGACATATAATTATCTACTTTTTATTTTTACTTAACTGATCTACCTTCTTATTCAACGTGTGCAATTGAGTTGTCACATTTTCAAGTGTTTCCATGATAGATTTAAAATCGGATTTAGTTGCACCTCTCCATTCGTCAATTTCCAACCGTTGACCTATATCTTCTCCCACTTGAGAAATTTGTTCCTGTATATGGGCCACTCCTTTCCGTGGATCTTTGATTGTCTCAAAAGCCATTTTCGCTCCAGTTGATGAAATCTTTTTCCAGATATCAAGGCTTCTGACTAGTATCCCTTCTTGTTCTTCAGGTGTCTTATCTTTTGTTGCCTTCTTGGTTAGTTCGGACAACTTTACTTTGATAAATTTGATAGCATCGGTGACTTCTACAAAATTTTCCTGTTCACCGCCTTGAATGTGAGATATTTTTCCTCGCCACTGAACCTGGGGTGTCCCTTTTTCGTCTTCAAATATCTTCTGGGTAAACCGAAGCATAAAAGAAGCCGTTTGATTATTATTCTGAGCCATATTAATTGTATTAAGAGGATGAAGATAGTAGATTGTTAATCGACTTGCGTAACTGAATTATGATCCCTACCTGGCAGGTAATGTTATAGAGGCCTGGATATTTTCAGACCTGATAAGCAATTAAAACTTAAGGAATACTTGATATAGACTTAATTTTGATCTTCTTTCAACTTACGCTCCAAATTTGCATCCCAGTCGTAGTCGAGTTTAACATAATCAGATATGGGTCCTCCTGGAAATGCCCGGCTCTCCATGACATCAAGACGACTTCTGAATTCAATTAATTTTAGTTTAAAGCCTTTTTTAACGGCCACAGGAATAACTCTTATTTGCAGTCCGAGTCTTCCACTAGGATCTAACCAGGCATAATCAAACCCTTGTGATATATCTTTTTTGTCGCTATCCTTATATACGTCGATAAAATCCCAATCGCTTCTTCCGGAAATAGCAGTACTATACATGCCAACTATAAGGTGCAAACTATCCTTATCGATAACTGTTTTATTTTCAAATTCTTGCCAAATCGGTAAGTCTCGATTAGTTCTTATTGACTTGAGTATAATATCAGCATAAGCCTTTTCGTCTTTTGCTTTTTGAAAAGGCAAGTCGTCGATAATTTTATAGTCACCTTGGCTTCCATTACCGCAGGCCATAACAATTCCAACAAGTGCGAACAAAATAAATCTCATATCATGATTCTAAAAAGCTGCAAAAGTGAGGTTTTATTTTGTCTCTGTCAATGTATTCCAATTATTATCCATTCATTCATTATCAACCAGGACGTACAGTCCCTACTCAGCGGCTGAAATATAATTTAAATTGACCGCAGATTATACCTGTCTATAATTCTGGACTTGTGATATCTCTACTTCCTATTATCTTACAGGAGCTTAAAAATATGAATGCAAGAAATAGATAATTGGATTGGAGATTTTGCGTCATTAGCCTGGGGACTACCGTTACTGACTTTACTCGTTGGAGGAGGGCTATATCTTGTAATATCAATAAAATTTCTTCCTTTCAGATATGTGCGTCATGCAATTGATATCTTAAAGGGAGAATACCCGGAGCAGGATGCGGACGGAGAGATAAGCCACTTTCAAGCTTTGTCAACAGCGCTTGCCTCTACTATTGGAATGGGAAATATAGCGGGGGTAGCTGTCGCGATTAGTATAGGAGGCCCTGGAGCCATATTCTGGATGTGGGTCAGCGGAATCATTGGTATGTGCACCAAATTTTTCACCTGCTCTCTCGCAATTATGTATCGTGGACAGGATAGCGCTGGCAAAATTCAGGGAGGCCCTATGTACTTCATCACGAAGGGTCTGGGCCGGAAATGGAAACCAATGGCAGTATTTTTTAGCCTTGCCGGTCTTATTGGTGCCTTGCCGGTCTTCAATGTGAATCAATTAACACAAGCCATCAGGGATATCTTATTAAAGCCAAATGGTTGGTATCAAGAAGGATCTTCCGAATGGACAATCGGCATAGTACTGTTAGTTTTAACTACAATCGTTATTCTTGGTGGGTTGAATCGAATTGCTGTTACAGCAGCCCGATTAGTGCCTACAATGGTGGTACTTTATTTTGTGTGTGTGGTAGGTATTTTAATTGTCAATTTGGAATCTGTTCCTCATTATTTAGGGCTCATTTTTACAGATGCCTTTACTGCTACGTATTTTAAAGGAGACTCCTTTATTGGCGGGGCCGTAGGAGGATTGATTCTATTAGGTATTCGCAGAGGGGCATTCTCAAATGAAGCTGGTATAGGTACAGCTCCTATGGCGCATGGGGCATCCCGAACAAAAGAGCCAATCCGGGAAGGCCTGGTAGCAATGATTGGACCATTTGTTGATACTATTGTTGTTTGTACTTTAACTGCTTTGGCCATTCTTGTAACAGGGGTCTGGGAGACAACTGACTCTGATGGGGTGACTTTAACTGCAAATGCGTTCGGATCCTCGATACCAATTGTCGGTCAATATCTGTTACTAATTTGCATAGCAATTTTTAGTATTTCATCACTTTTCTCTTTTTCTTATTATGGCACAAAGTGTGCATCATTCTTGTTTGGAGCCCATAGATCTCATTACTATAATTACTTCTATTTGGCGAGCATTCTTGTTGGTGCTGTCACATCATTGAGTATGATGATCAATTTGATTGATGGGTTTTATGCGATGATGGCATTTCCTACGATGATTGCAACACTAATGTTAGCACCAAAGGTTATTGCACGATCAAAAAGTTACTTTTCTTCTTTTTAACAATGTCTGGTTGAATTAAGAAATTCACCCAACATTGTTTATGCGGAAATGACATCGCGTATTCAATCTTTGCTAATTGTATTTCTAAAAAATACGTTCTATTCAATTTTATGGATTAGACCATTTTTATATACAAGTAAAAAGCTAAAATTGGATGTGTGTCTTTCTTATAAGAATGAACATGCAGGAAATATTACTGATTATCCATATGTTTGCGGCATAAAAACCAGCTATGGAACTTAAAGGAAAAATTGTAGAGATACTACAAGTTCAAACAGGAGAGGGTAGAAACGGTACCTGGAAGAAACAGGAGTACGTTATAGAATTACCTGGTCAATACCCAAAAAAAGTGTGCTTTTATATTTGGGGAGACATGATTGATACAGTTGCTATTAAAGAAGGTGAAGAGTTAACCGTAAGTATTGACATCGAAAGTCGAGAATATAATGGAAAGTGGTATACAAATATAAAGGCCTGGAAAGTTAATCGGGATCAACCACAAACAGCAGCACCCGCAGCCCCTTCAGATCCTTCAACCTGGCCAACACCTGCAGATGAAGTTAAAAGCGCAACTGAAGATTTTGACGACCTTCCTTTCTGATAATCTCTGTGCAGTAAGAGCGCCCATTTTATTGTAGTGGATTAGATAAGAATGTGGTCTAAGGAGCCAGTCTATTAATTACCCATTGATTACCTCCATTTTTTCGATAATCAAACCTATCATGTAGTCGATTTTTACGACCTTGCCAAAACTCATAATAATGCGGCTTTAGACAATATCCTCCCCAGTAGGAAGGTAATGGCAAGCGCTCATAATTTTGATAAATGGTCTGAAGCTCTTCCAGGCGATCTTCAAGAGTACTTCTATCAGCTATAATTCTGCTTTGTGGTGATGCCCACGCTCCCAGCTGACTACCTTTAGGTCGTGATTGGAAGTAAGCTTTTGATGCTTCTTCACTTACTTTTTCTACTACCCCTTCAATTCTGATCTGGCGTTGAATCTCCTTCCAAAAGAGAAGAATACCGGCTTTGGGGTTTTGCTCTAACTCTTGTGCCTTCCTACTTTGATAATTTGTATAGAAGATAAACCCAGTGTCATTAAACTCTTTGAGCAGAACTGTACGGGCAGAAGGTTGTCCATCTGCATTAACAGTAGCTAAAGTCATAGCATTTGTTTCAGGAATATCTAGATCCAACGCATGTTGAAACCAGCTTTTCATCATGTCTAGTGGATTTGTCAGGAGATCTTCAATTTCAAGTTTGTCAAGATCATAATCTGATCGAAGATTCTGTGTATCATCTTTGTTCATCATTCCAAGTTATTCACTAAATATTACAGAAACATTATTTAGTAGCGTTTTTATTTTTCCATCCTTCAGAATAATACCTGAATCGGTAGGCTAACCAATACATGGCGGGAACAACGACAAGCGTGAGAAAAGTAGCGAATACTAAACCATAAATTACTGTCCATGCCAGAGATCCCCATAATGCTGTTGTATCTCCTCCCAAAAAGAACTGTGGGTCCAAATCTGTAATTACGGTGAAGAAGTTTATGTTAAAACCAACTGCTAAAGGAATCAACCCAAGTACAGTCGTTATAGCAGTAAGTAAAACTGGTCGTAATCGGGTTGCTCCTGCCTGCATTATTGCTTCTCGCACATCATTTTCATTCATTTGGAAAATGGAGCTTATGCCAAGAGAATTACGCTTTCTTTGAATTAGTAAATTAATATAGTCTACAAGAACAATGGCATTATTTACAACTATTCCAGCAAGAGATATAATCCCGACTCCTGTAAATACTACTCCAATTGCTCTGCCCGTAATAGCATATCCCAGCAATACTCCTATCGTTGAAAATACGACAGATAAAATAATTATAAACGGACTGTAAATAGAATTAAACTGGAGCACCAAAATTATAAATATGGAAAATAATGCGATCATAAAAGCCCCATTAAGAAATGCTGTATCTTCTGCTTGCTGTTCTTGTTCGCCCGTAAATGCATATTCATAACCTTTAGGCATTTCATATCTCTGCATTGCATCCTTATAAGTGTTTACAATTTCATTTGCGTTATATCCCATTAGGACATTTGAATAAACTGTAATCATTCGCTTCTCATCCTTTCTTTTGATAGCATTATAACTTGTTGAATATTTGTAATCAGCAACAGCATTAATTGGGATTTGAACAATTCGACCTGAAGATTGATCACGAAAGGTTATTTCCTGATTCATCAATGCAGAAATATTGTATCTATAATCTTCATTGAGTCTTATCATAATAGGATATTCGTCTTCACCTACTTTAAATTTAGATACTTCTTTCCCATACACGGAGGTCCTTAATGCCAGGGCTATCTGAGATGTTGACAACCCATAGCGCCGAGCAGCCTCTCGATTAATCATGACTTCTAATTCTGGTTTAGCAAGAACGACATCTGATTTTAATCCTTCTACTCCAGGGATTTTTAATCCATTTAGATAATTTGTTATTTCTGTTGAAAGTTCTGTCAAATAGTTGATATCATCACCCGTTAATTCAAGATTGATTGGAAGACCAGTTGGTGGTCCGTTGGCGTCCTGGTCAACTACCATTGAAACTCCGGGATGAGGATTGATCGCTTCTCTGATAGCCTGCATGGCGTCAGCGGACGAAACATTACCCCGTTCTTTAAATGCAATAAAAGATACCGTGATCCTTGCTTTATGTGGTGTAACACCCGGTTCAGGGGGTGTATTCGGGTCTGAAGTTTCTTCACCTATCTGAGTCAAAATCTCTTCAATTATGGTTTCATAAGGTTGGACACCTACTTTAATGTCTTCTTCAATTTCCTTTACAATTCTATTGGTAGACTCAATATCCGATCCTAAAGGAAGATCGACAAAAACGTTAACGTATTGAGGATCGCTAGTTGGGAAGTATTCGATTTTTGGAAGATTAATAGAAAAGATGACCATTGAGCCAATAAGCAATAATATTGTACTCAAAAATGTGACACCAGGACCGTAGCCTGATAATACCTTTTTAATAAATCGATTATAAATACTTTCTAAAAAAGGAAGCCCCTTGTTTTGAAAAAAGAACGTGCCAGGTCGAAAAATGAAAAAGTTAATCAACGAAATTATTGTTGCAATACCGAATAGATTTCGTAACCATTCCATATCGATAAAATGACCAATAATTGCAATTACAATCATCAAACTTGCACCCAGAAGAACATTTCGCCGGTTGCGAATTCTGCCTTCTTTTGTATCGGCTACCCGGTCTACTTTCATTAATACGGATGTAAGGACAGGATTGATGACAAGAGCTACGAATAAGGAAGAAATTAAAACGGCGATAAGTGTTATCGGAAAGTAACGCATAAATTCCCCCATAACACCAGGCCACAATGCTAAGGGTATAAATGCTGCAAGAGTAGTCGCTGTTGATGCAATAATTGGCCAGGCTACTTCTCCTGCTCCATATTTGGCAGCTTCAATTCCACTATACCCTTCCTGGCGGTATCGATATATATTTTCAACTACCACAATTGCATTA
>JAJCYJ010000103.1 GCA_029262975.1 Saprospiraceae bacterium | reverse complement strand
GAAAATCTCTTCTCTTGGGTGGGTAACTTTTGTGATGCTCTGGATTATCGTTTCAGAAAATCTGTACGTCTTATTCCTCAATTGGTTTCTTAGTACAATCAATTTTAGTTCGTTTTTTCTGCAGATTCATTAATTCAGGATCAAGGAGATCTTTAAAATTCTTGGAAAGAATATTAAAATAGCGATCACTTTTCAATGCGTCGAATAAATCCTTTACTGTCCTGTTCATCAGGCAAGGAAGCTTATAATTTATAAAAATATTTACTATATGAATGGCATCTTGCTTCAAATCGGCATGCCTTACTTTTTTATGACACAGCTTATCATGAAAAGTTTCGATTTTTAAGCTTTCATATTTAGCCTTATATGCTTCCACAATTATCGCATCCAGTTCAGAGCTATGCTGCCCATGCAAGTATGCGATCGCAAATTCCTTGACTAAATAAATTCTTATCGGTGGTACAGGGTGTGATTCATAATCCGTTTCATTGTCATTGGCAGCAATAATATTATTGGGATAATGTAAGTCATCTAACGCCTTTATTAATCCAAGTATTGATGCCGCTCCTAATAGTGCAACACCAGTGGCATCAGCAAAAATTTCGTTTATCCAGGAGTACCAAATATTCTTCTCTTTTATAAAATCATGATTTCTAATTGCTTTTTTCAATGAATATATCAACTCATCGTCCTTAAAAGAATCTGAAATATCATGGCCCGCCTCGTGAGGCAGCGCAGCATAAGATTGTAATCTCGTTACCATATCATCACTTTGCGCATCTCTTCTGTTAATAACAATAATGGTTGGTACCTCCCTGTCTGCTGCCCACGAACTGGCGCTATCATTTATTAACTGAACCAATGGTGGCTCTTTAATATCGGCTTTGAAGTAAGTAAGTTGATATAAACTATTTATAAAATTTTTATACCATTCTGTTCTCCTAATAAATTTCTTGTCGTCAGATAAAATTTTATTAACTTCATCATTAATCGCCTTGTCTGCCCTATTTTCATTCCATAATTTGAAAGGTTTCACATCAAGCACTCTTATAAAGGCATTAATTATTTCGATTTTCTTATTTTTTTCGTCTTTATCAATGTCGGTATTTTCGTTCTTATCGTTGGAATTATTACTAAGCTGATTCCAATTACTTTTTAAATAATTAGATAATGGCAAGTATAGATTTTCTTTCAATCTTAAATTTTCCAAATTTGTCTCAGAGCAATCAGTCGGTCCATTATTATTTATAAGAGTTTTAAGTTTTCTAGTGTGCTCAGAATAATCCACTTTACGTTTCCGGCGTATCCATACTTCAAGCATGTCATTTAACAATTGATAATCCTTATTCTCCTTTGTCAAAAATGTTTTAAAGGAATGATACACAACAAGAATAAGTAATTGACTCCTTATTAAATCAGTTCTCCATATATTTTCATTTTGCTTTTCTTTTTGCTCTTTGTCTGACCAGCTATAATGCCAAAGTTGTTGACTCAGAGCATCTAAAATACCGATTTCATGATTTCTCATAGCTGCAGTTACTCCATGACTGAATGGGCCTAAAGGTGAGAGGGACCCATCCTTATCATTGGCAAATACTGAACTCCACAAAGCTAATCTTAAAACGAAATCTCCATCCTGCTCAAAATCATCCCCTTCAAAATGTGCTAATTTATTAAGATGAATAACATCTTCTATGAATTTGTGTCTATTAGCCTTTAATAATTTAACAATAGGTTGAAACATACTATATCTATCACACTCTGCTTTTTCCTTTAGGTCTTTATCTTTTGCGTATTTTTCATTATCGGCATCTTCAAAATTAAAATCCCATCTACCCGAACCGTTTAATCGAGCAAATTTTAATTCGTTAGACTCCTCATCTCCAGGGGTGTGATTATAAAGTAAATTTTCATCATTTATTCTACACGTTGAAATCTTATTAAAATCAGAGAGTGTCTTATACACCATTCCGTGATCTTCAAAATATTCTATATAAAAGTCGATTTCATTTAAAATGAATTTTCTAAACTTACCAGTATTCTTATTCATGGTCTTGCAATTGATATTTAAATATCCTGATTGTAATAAAAAATAGTCTTACATCTCTATTTTAAGAGATAAAATCAATATATTCAAACTTTAACCACCATTACTTTTATAAATACTTAAAATTAAGTATTGCATATCATTATAAATTTTTAGATATGAAAAAACATCAAAAAGTCAATGTTTCAGAATTACTAAGTATAAAAAGAGCCTCAACTGAAGCTGAAAACTTAAGTATATCCCTTTCTGCATTTTTAAAATTAAAAAGATTAAGTGAACGCAGACTAAAACGCCTTGACAAACCACATGTCGATCCTAAAAATCATGACCACGCCCATAGTCTCAGAAGAAGAGCACAAAGTTTGCGTAAACTGATCACTGAACAGGAAGAAAGTGAAGGATATGGATATATAGAAGATGCCGACATACTTACAGACAATGTACAATATAGCAATGATATTCCATGGGGATATCTCAGTGCCTCTCATAGCCATAACAATGACGATAGTCATGGACATGGTCATAATCACAACCACCTTGATAATCAAAATTCAGATCATGAGGATACACATGAGCATGCATCTGAAATTTTAGAATCAGCAATGCTTTTTGTAAATAATACAGGCTATGAACCAAAGCAAGTTGAAGAGGGAAGAAAAATTTATTTTCAAATTAAAAACACAATTCTGCATCTAGACGAAGACTCATCTATAAATATCCAAATAGCATGTGACTTTAGTGATATTAACCCAAATCCAGCATTCCCAAAAGAACATCATCTAAAAGACGATTTAAATCCCTGTGAGGGATGGATATTAAAATAGACGCTTATTCCTATTAGTGCCACATAACTGTCTGGTAGGTCATAATTATATGGGAGATGTAAATACCCATATCGTGTTCCAATTAATACTAATTTTAAATTATACAGGCGACGCTCTCTTCTTTAACCATAACACGAAAGATACAATTGTTAAAGCCAATAATATCACTACAATTATATTTTCTTTCCCACTAATAAAATCATCCATTATTTGATCTCCATCACCGATGACTACAAAACCCGCCCAATTATATGGATGTGACTGAAATCTATCAGCTTTTTCTAAAAAGTCCAACTGTGCATTTCTCAACGAATGTGAGACAGGTGAGCCTGACATAAATTCATTGTAAAATTTTGGCATAAAAAGCGATGTCTGCATATCGTCAATTTTCCAAAGACTCATAATAATCGACGGACATCCTGCATAGTTAAACCCTCTGGCCAGACTGTACACGCCATCTCCGAATTTATCCCTACCCAGACCTGTCTCGCAGGCACTCAATGTAACCAATCTCGCATTTAATTGGAGTGGGTAGATCTCATAATTATAAAGCCTCCCATCTTCATTGGAAGAAGTACCGGAATTAAAAACTAAAAAGGACTCATCTTCATTAGTACCAGCAGTAGCATGACAAGAAAGATGTATAATATCATAATTTTTTGATTCATTTTTAAATGAAGCCTCACTGGACGAAGTATCAGTGTACGAAGTAATAGGACCTTTCCAAATCGATGAAATCTCTTCAACTTCCCTACCGGAACCAATTAATGTATGATCAGAAAAACTTAACATTGAGCTACCTCTCACATGGATTTTCTGATCAGTTAACATGTTCGCTACTGAAAATGAATAGCCAAGATTATAACTTTTGATCAAGTAGTCCAGGTTACTATAATTTACTTTTTTGTCTCGATTGTCTGATTTCAGTAACGCAGCAAATGAAAGAGAATTCATTATACCATCCGGAATAATAATTAAATCATGGATCATACCAGTCTCATCCAATGGTGTTACAAGAGGTGACACTAACTTGCTGTATGTAGAAGCTGCTGACTCTATATAGCTATTAAACTGACTAAAGTCTGATAACTTCCGTGGACTACTGAAAGCCCTAATAAATTCATTTATATATGTGATCACTGAGGCAGTATCTATTCTTCTAAAAATCGAGCTCTTCTCAGATATCCCTAAAGCAAAGATTGATTCTTCACCCCAAAAGTATGTTAACAGAACTCGATCGCTTCCTAATTGTGACCTGAGTTCCGATAATTCTATATCTCTAAATTCCAATCCTATCTTATTGTAATGTAAAGAATCTCTTGCCACTTTTTTAGAAATATGCAGGTCAACTAATTCTTCCAATAACCCCTTCAAAGAGGTGTCCCTTCTTTCATGTGCCTGACTCACTAATAATTCTTTCCGACGAAGTTCTATAGCATATGCAAGATCTCTAACTTCTGAACCCGATTGAAAATTAGCTTCCAACTGTTGGTTGGTCAATTTATTTTTTAATAATTCGATTTGTTTGTTGCGTTCTATAAATTTAAAAACTTGGTTTAATATTCCATCATTGGGGTTCTTATGATACAACTCATATAAGTTATCAAGGGCATGCCCATAAATAAATTGTGCATGTTTAGCCAGGTGCAATGAAGGACTATCGTCCATTTGAAACCGTTGACGGAGCATAATTTGATCAACTGCGTCATATGTTTGTTGTGCAATTAAAAGCAATGTGGTATCAGCCCTATTTCTATATAATTGAGTGAGTGATGATCCCTTATCATCGAGGACATCATAAATATAATCTTGAGCAAAAAGTTGATCTTCCAATTTGCTATCATTTAATACCGGAGATTCGGATATATCATCCGAATCAAAATCATAGATCCCAGCAGACAAAGATTTATGGAAGTAGTAGATAGCAGTATCCAAATTCCCCATAAATGCCTGTATCCTACCTAAATGCCAGAAATATTGGAACTTTAAAGTCTTGTCTTTAAAGTCTTTTTTATTAACATCTTCCAACAATTCTTGATAGATCTTTGTGACCGCAAGGGTATCCTTAAGCGCTATAAAATTTAAAGCCTTTATTCTGGAAACAACAGCATCCGTATTGGGATCCGGATACGTCCACTTACTATTGATATCCATGACCAGATCTAAGTAATCATTACTCTTTTTATAATCTCCGCTATTCCTGTATGTATTAGCCAGGTTATTATAATAAGTAATTAAAATGTCATCATCCCTTATTCTAAATGATTTTCTCAAAGTGATTGCTTTTTCAAAATAGATGAAAGCCTCTGTAAATTTCTCTTCATCATTCAAAATATTAGCAATTGCGTGATTACATTTTGCGATAATACTTATGTCATTAACCTCTTCGGCATAGTTCAGTGCCAATAGTCCAAAGTCATATGCATCAGTATAATTTATTAATTCTCTTTCTGTGGTCGCTAAATGATAATAGATATTGGCAAGATCATTTTTTGGGAATGACTCAATTGTTTGCGCCAACAACTGGGCCTGACCAAAATAATTACGCGCTTCTCTATATTTGGGGGCAAAACTATATCTTCGAGCTATTCCTTTCCCGGTTAATGCCAACACATAGTTGTGCATATGGGAAGCTTTTAATGCCAGCGTTGCTGCTGTATCAAAAGTCATGAAGGATTTTTCGTATAACCCGTTATCAAAATAAATACGACCATTTTTCAAATAATCTTCAGTAGTCAGCTGGGCCGTAATACTGATTAGACTCACGAATAAAATCCACGTTATAACAACCGTCTTCATTAATTCTAATTATTGGTTATAAGTAGGTTTTCTAAAAAATTAATTAAACAAAACTTCTTCATCCATGATATCACCCTCCAGCAAATTAATAATATGTTAGGTCATTACGGGATAAGTCAGTATGTTGTACATGTTCAATAGTACGATTCTGAAAAAGTCCTTATTTTTTGTTTGCGCCTTAAAATAGAGTTCCTATTCCAAAAGAGTTGGACATTAAAATACAAAAAAGCCAGATCAATATGTCAATTGTCTTAAAGAATATTATATGAAATCCACCTTCAAAATCTTACTTTATTGCGGGGCCATTAGTCTTTCAGGTGGTTTTATCACCTATCTGACACAGCTTACTTTTTTAACCGGACCATTATTAGTTTCCGGTCTGTTACTGTTGGCGATTGGCCTAAGAGGACATAATTTCTTCAAAGGCTTTTCCTTTGCTATACTCATCGCAGCCGCTGTTACTGCTTAAAT
>JAJCYJ010000102.1 GCA_029262975.1 Saprospiraceae bacterium | reverse complement strand
CCCTTCGATTTTAGTGAGTTGATCTTTCTTCTTCGAAGTCTTTGCTTCAACTTTAGTGGCTGAAACAGCTTTTTCCTTAGTTGCAACCGGGGCAGAGGTAGCTTTTACCTTTTTCTCAGTTTTCTTTGTGACAACTTCGGTATTTAATACATTTACGTAAGTACGATTATTACGACGCTTTTTAAAGGTTACGGTTCCTTCAACAAGTGCATGCAAAGTATGGTCTTTACCCATACCGACATTTTCACCTGGATGAAACCTCGTGCCTCTTTGACTTACAATTATATTTCCTGGAATAGCGCGCTCACCACCAAATAATTTTACACCAAGACGTTTACTTTTACTATCGCGTCCGTTGTCTGTACTACCTACACCTTTCTTATGAGCCATCGAATTAAGATTTTATAGAGTCGATCTTTATTTTGGTGAATAACTGTCTATGGCCGTTCTTGACTTTATATCCTTTTCGTCTCTTTTTCTTGAATACGATAACCTTATCTCCTTTTTGCTGCCCTAAAACCGTAGCAGTAACAGATGCACTCTTTATTAAAGGTGTCCCTACAGTTGTGGAGGAATCACTACCTAATAGGAGTACTTCATCAAAGGATACTTGAGTACCTTCTTCTTCTCCGAGATTATGGACAAATATTTCTTGTCCTTCTTGTATTTTGAACTGCTGTCCAGCAATGGAAACTATAGCAAACATGACCTATAAATTAGCTATTCTTAAAATGGGCTGCAAAGATACTCTTATTAATGAATATTCAAAATGAATTGATCACTCATTAATTAGAGTAATTCGTACTCTTGGATTGAAGATCGCTTACATTAAACCACTCTTTCAAGTAAAAGCTCGTAACGATCTCATCTTCACCTCGTTTAAGAGTTAATTTAATGCGTTTGCCTTCCTTCTTGGTAAATTTCTCTGTGATTCTTTGAAGCGTTAATCTCTTTGATTTTTTTCGACCTACCTTAATAATTAAGTCTCCGGGTCGCACCCCTGCTAAATCAGCGGGGGAGCCCTGAATCACTGCAACTACATAATATTGATTCAACTGAGGCCCGACCGCGAAAATTGTAATGCCGCTTTTGTCAAAGGAAAAGTCTTTATTATATTTCCTTTGGGGCTTGAGATATAATATTTCACGCGTATAATCGATCATAACATTAAACCTGGAAAGTAGCGTGTTGCCAATAATGCCATTGCGTATGAGACTTATCTCTTCTACCTGCTCAAAAAGGAGATCTTGGAAACTCGTTACTATTTCATTAAAATTGAGATCACCTAATTCAAAGACTTTGGATTTGCCTCGATATCCGTAAATCGCTCCTGAGAGACCAAAACCTACATTGCCAACCATAACTCTCTCAGGAAGATGCAAGGTGCTGTCTGTATTAGTGTGAATTAAAAAAGGTAAAGATGCTCCAGTATCCACTAATAAATTGATTCTTTTTTTCTGTTCGCCTGATATAGAAATTTTCCCTTTCACATAAGGTTTATTGCTCACTACATCTAAGTTATAAATATAATAGCCCTTTTTAGGTGGCTTAAACTTGGAAGGATGGGTAAATCTTATTTTATTCTTACGATAGTTAATTTCCATTACTAAATTGGAAAAATAACTTCCTCCAATAATACCGTTGATTTCTGTGCCTAACTTTTCTTTAAGAAGTAATGTATTGTCTTGTAATACTATAATATCTCTTGTTACAGTATTGCATCCTGCCAATCTCGTCATGACATTTCTTGCAATGTTTGCGATTAGAATCGAGTCAAGATCAGATCCTATTATTGGAATTTGCCGCTCAAACTGGATCCCAAGGATTTGAGCTATTTCTTTATCAAAGAGTATAGTATTCTCTGCGCCAGTATCAAAAATCATTTTAAGCGGTATAATGCCATTGAGCCAGACTTCCACTATTATAAATCCCTGTTCTATCTTGAAAGGAACCTCTGCAAACCCACTTTTATTTAAAAGATCCAATCCTATAATTTGTCCCGAAAGGGACGAATACATTATTACACTCAAGAAGTAAGTGAGGATTGCTCTACGTATACAATGGACTACTGATTTCACGTATTCGTTTATATGTTAACGTAATAAATATGAAAGTGTGTCTAATTTCAAGGTCTACTATTACACACCTGAGAATACTTATAGTATTGCGCCTTTTTCTAGTTCATCAACTGCATGATTTGCTGCTCTTGCTGCCATAGCCATATATGTCAATGACGGATTCTGGGTAGATGTCGATGTCATACATGCACCATCAGTTACTATAATATTCTTGCATGAATGTACTTGATGCCATCTATTCAGGATGGATGTATTTGGATCATTTCCCATCCTTGCACCACCCATTTCATGAATATCCAGACCGGGTGCTCGATGATCATCACTTACTTTAATATCAACGAATCCAGCCTTTTCAAACATATCAGTAAATTGATCTTGAAAATCTCTAATCATTCTTTCATCATTGTCATCGTATTTTACTGATATATGTAACAATGGCATTCCCCACTCATCTGTTTTTTGTGGATCAAGATAGACTCTGTTTGTAGCCTTAGGTACCGTCTCACCCATCATATGTGAATTCACCACCCATGGTCCTAGTTCTGAAGGTGCAAATAGATGCTCCTTTAATTCTTGACCAATCCCATCCTTAGTCCTCTGAGAATACCTTGCTGCACTAAATCCGGCAGCGTAGCCTCTTAAAAATCCTGTCTCCTGCCGATATACGTTACGAAATCTCGGAATATAACCGCTTGTGGGTCGTTTTCCGACTGACTTTCTATCACCGAAATCTTCACATATCGCATTAATTCTTGAGCGATAGTTATGGAATGCAACATACTTACCTAATGCACCATTATCATTACCAATTCCGTTTGGAAACCTTTCTGAAGTGGAGTTCAGCATGATAAGAAGTGTGTTTAATGCACCAGCATTTAGAAAGATGAGTTTTGCAAAATATTCGGTTATTTCTTTGGATTCAGAATCAATTACTCTTACACCAATCGCTTTATTTTCTTTATCACTATAAATAATTGAAAGTAATATTGCATTTGGTCTTAAAGTTAAATTTCCTGTTTTAGCAGCCCAAGGAATAGTCGTTGAATTCGCATTAAAATATCCACCAAATGGACAGCCGCGTTCGCATTCAGTGCGATTAAGACATAAACCTCTTCCTTGTTGCCGAAATATTTCTCTTTGTTCTGTGATATGTGCGCATCTTCCGTAGATCAAGTGACGATCTGAATAATTTCTTTTGAGCGAAGATTGAAAGTGTTTTTCTACGCAGTTTAAATCGAGAGCTGGAAGAAATTCTCCATCAGGAAGCGTGTCCAACCCATCTTTGTTTCCTGAGATTCCGGCGAATTTTTCAACATAACTATACCACGGTGCAAGATCTTTATACCGTATCGGCCAATCGACAGCAAATCCATCTCTGAGGGGTCCTTCAAAATCAAAATCGCTCCAACGCTGTGTCTGTCTTGCCCACATTAATGATTTACCACCAACCTGATAACCTCGTATCCAATCAAACTCCTCATCCTGGATATAAGGATGTTCCATATCCTTAACAAAGAAATGTTTATTGTCTTCTCTATAAGCATAACATCTTGCAATCGAAGGATTGGCTTCTTTTTCTGCCCGAGATATTTCTCCTCTGTATTCGAATTCCCAAGGTTTAAGATTCGTTGTTGGATAGTCTTTTATATGCTTAACATCTCGTCCTCTTTCAACAAGCAAAGTTTTTAATCCCCTTTCGCAAAGTTCTTTTGCGGACCAGCCTCCACTCATGCCAGCACCTATAACAATTGCATCATATTTATTTGAATTCTGCATACTTTCTTTTTTATGCTTTAGTACATGAGATATATGAACCAGGCACTAATTTATACTCTAAAACTTGCTCCTGATACTCCCTTGAGGTTGTTAGATGCTCTATACTCATTTTTCGAACTTGATGACAGAAAAACAATATGTCTTTTTGTACTTTCATTTCTTCAGGACTTGTGTTTAGCAGGGGTTCTTGATCACCGAGTATACGCTCAAAATAAGATATAATTTGTTGAGGCTTTATTTTTGAAGTCCTGGTTTCATAGATAATCGAAATGTCCCTCGTACAACTATTATAACCATTAATAAATGCAACCTGGGCTTCCTCTGAATTTCTAAATGTAACCATCTTTGAAATATACTTAGAGAAGGATTCATAAGTAGTAAAAACCACATCATCCTTCGGAAGAATAGCTTCTGAAATAGCTTCAATCCATGTACTTTGAGCATCATTCAATTCCAATTTTTTATTCGCTCTGACTTCGATTTGAAGCTTGTCTCTACATCCTGGAAGTAGAGTAAGCCCTGCAGCTAATGCAGCGAGTCCTTTTAATGCTTTCCGCCTTTCCATGTGTGATTTATGTTGTCATTTTAAAAGTAATTACTAAGCTAATAATTAAACGCATTAATTCATATGGGACGATAATTTGATTGCTTACAACAGGTAGCAGACTAATAAAACCGAAGAAGTCTTAATTTCTTTTCACCTTTGCCAATTCTTTGATTGAATCTCATTATGGCTGAAACATTGAAGTCCAATTTAATTTCATTAAGAAAGATCCAGGATGCTAAGCTTGCTCTGTCTGGTATCATAGTGAATACACCTCTCGTTGAAAACCAAAGTCTTTCGAAAAAATACCAAGCCCGTGTTTTTTTGAAAAGAGAAGACTTACAAGTTGTCCGATCCTTTAAAATTCGCGGCGCATATTACAAGATGTCCCAAATGCCCGCAAGTGAAGTAGCTAATGGCATAGTTTGTGCAAGTGCAGGAAATCATGCTCAGGGTGTAGCTATGGCATGTGCTAAACTTGCTATAAAGGGTACGATCTTTATGCCAACTACAACTCCAAAACAAAAAATTAACAGGGTAGAGCATTTCGGTGAAGGGCTCGTCGAAATCATCTTGACCGGGGATACTTTTGATGATAGTAATGCAATGGCGCTTGCCCATGCAGAAAAGATGAAAATGTCTTTTATTCACCCATTCAATGATAGAGACGTTATTGCAGGTCAAGGAACAATCGCAATTGAAATACTCGAAGATGCAACCATACCAATCGATTACCTTATCGTTTCGGTTGGGGGTGGTGGATTAATATCAGGAATAGCCAGTTATTTTCAAGTTCTTAGTCCCCACACTAAAATTATTGCAGTTGAAGGCTTAGGGGCTCCATCACTTAATGCAGCATTAGAAAAAGGAGAGGTAATAACGTTGGATAAAATAGATGGATTTGCAGACGGAATAGCGACTAAACGTGTCGGCGAGATAGCATTACAAATTTGCCAAGAAACTGTTTATAAAAACCTCCTCGTTGCAGAAGGAAAAATGTGCGCCACCATTCTGGAACTTTATAATGATGAGGCCATAGTCGTTGAGCCGGCTTGTGCTTGTACTGTTGCTGCCCTGGACGATATTCAGGAAGAAATAAAAGGTAAAAATGTAGTTTGCGTTTTAAGCGGCGGGAATAACGACATTACTAGAATGGAGGAAATTAAAGAACGCGCACTTATCTATGAAGGTAAAAAACACTATTTCGTAGTTAAATTCCCTCAAAGGGCTGGGGCTTTAAAAGAATTTTTGGACCTCTTGGG
>JAJCYJ010000101.1 GCA_029262975.1 Saprospiraceae bacterium | reverse complement strand
CGCACCTGCAATTTCGTACGATGCAATGATCAGCCAATGCTAGTCGAATTCCGTTTCTGGGTTGGTCATTTACGATGAATCCATCAAGTATTACATAATCTGCATTTTCAATGTTGATACCATCAGTTGTCGGGCCTGGCGCATTTATAAGAACACTGGATCCTAAAGCCTTAAAAAGAATCGGCAGGGCCGCTGTCCCCCCGGTTGTTAAGGTAAAACCAGTATATGTTCCATTTTCTACGAATACCTGATCGCCGGCGACTACTATACCAGCAGCATGCTGTAAAGTGGCAAATGCATTCATTAAATCAAGACCAGTATTCATGTTATTACCTGTATTGGACACATAGTAGTCCGTCGAAAAACAGTAACCGGAACTGATAAAAAAGAAAAGGAACACTAAGTGATTTCGACGCATTAAGTAGTCTTTATTGGATCAGCAAAATAATTAGAAAGACCTATAAATCATCACGGGTATTTACTATGATTAGATATAAGAACCCGATAAATAGTTTCGCCCGAATCACAAAATTGCAAATCACATTGATCCAACTATCTCGCTACAACAAATCCAAGAGTGATTATAGCGTAAGTATAAGTAAGGTACACTTAACTATTAAAACCAAAAGAACTTGGGATTTAAAGATGTGTCAGGCACTAAACAGTAATTCGAACACCGCTGCTAAAACATTAAATTTATAGAATTGATAACCGTCTCGCAGTGAAGAAACACCCACTCACTTGTTTACCTGAAAAGCAATAACAGAATCACCATTCTTACTTTCCAATCTTAAAAAATAATGCCCTTCAGCCATTCCATCAACCTGAATTTCAAAATTATTGTCTCCAGACGAAATCGGAAAATCATTCAATCGATGAACAATATTCCCCCTTACATCAATTATTAGCATCCTCGCATCAAGGTTTATTTTAGAGGCAATATGTATGTTCAACTGATCGCCAGTGGGATTAGGGTATACGGTAATTCCTATTCCTGTATTTGATAACTCCGCTATACTTGTCGTTACATTTTCTTTGCTGTCAAAATACAATTTGTAAGCTCCTGGTTCGAGGTCCAATTTATATACACTATTAGACACTACAATACTATCACCGGTAAATATGTCATACCACAATCCGTCGTGGGCAAAATTAACACTAGTTGATATGGCTGATACGCCAAAATTTCCCACCGCCATTGCATTGCTATCATCTCCAAACAATGACAAAGTCTTTAGGGCTCCCGCCACATTCATTGCAAAATCCGACGTTTTGAACAAATCTTCATTCTTTTTTAATTCGATCATCCTGGAATAAACCTCAAATAATTGCTTTCTACCCGAATGATTTTGATAATCCCATTTGATAGGTTTTCTGTCTAATCTACATTCCGCTACCTGGCCATTTTCACAAGTGTTGATGGAATAGTCATACCCCAATTCCCCGAATTGCCAGATCATCTTGGGTCCGGGAATACTAAAGAAAAATACTGCTGCCATAGCATTGCGCTGTAAGGCTGTTTCTAATTCTTTTACATTATATGTGTCACTACTATTGCCAAATCTCAGGTTCTTATACATCAACCGCTCTTCATCATGACTCTCCATATATCCCACAATCAAAGGTTCATCGAACCCTCGTTGTTGGTAGGACTGCCAGGAGAAATCCGACTTGCCGGCTTCATGATAACCCATGGTCGCCTCATTAAAATTAGAATTTCCGTTCCCCCATAACATCATGCCTTCTCCTGCTAATTCGCGCTCCTCGGTATTACTGGCAAAATGTTCCAGGATGACATAGGCATCAGGATGAATATCCCAGATATGATGCGCATAGTCCTTGAGTATGGCAATCCTCGAAGCGTCATAAAAGGACATCTCCTCATTGTTGGCGCTCAATTTTTGTGTGAATCCTTTGGACAGGTCAAATCTAAATCCATCAATATGATATTCCTCCATCCAATATTTCAGCACCCGCTTTACATATGATTTGGTTGCTCCACTTTCATGATTAAAATCATAACCTACATTAAAGGGATGACGGGGTGTCGGGTTAAAATAAGGACCATCCTCTGTTGGCCGGCCTCGCTCCTGATCCCAATACATTTGCACTAACGGGGATTGTCCAAATGCATGATTAAAGACTACATCCTGGATCACTGCTATACCTAATTCATGAGCCCGATTTACGAAGTTTTTAAAATCATCCGGACTGCCATAATATTTATCAAGCGCCATATGAAAGGAAGGATTATACCCCCAACTGTTATTCGCTTCAAATTCTTGCACCGGCAATAGCTCGATGGCATTTACCCCTAATCTTACCAAATAAGTTAGTGTATCCATCAAGTCTGAATAACTATGTGAATTTAGAAAATCACGCATTAATAATTCGTAAATAATCAGGTCTGCCTTTTCTGGTTTTCCAAATTGTTCATCGGTCCAATTGAAAGGTTGCACAATAGGTTTGAAATAACTCACGCGACCATCGGTTAGATTCTTTGGGTATTTTGGCAAATTGGAAAAATTAGAAACAGCACCGTCATAGTCCGGATCCAATACCAGTTCACTTAATGGATCTGCAATTTTCAATTTCCCATCCACTAAAAATTGATAGGTGTATTCAGATGCAGGGTCTAAATCATTTATGTCTATCCACCATGTATTCCCGTCAGAGGAAAGTTGCAATGCATACGCCTGACGAATTTTATAATTGTTGATTTCACTAATCAGAAAAACATGCTTTTTCCCCGGAGCGTGTAATAAGATGATTGCGCGATGCTCATCAATTCTATTCAACCCTAACTCCAGACCGGAAATGGGATCGCCTATTATTACGATTGGGTCATAAACAAATGAGAAACTATCCGTTACCTCCAACGCTCCCGCTGATGCCGTAAATCGAATTACATGATCCCCTGAAGTTGCAGGTATGTGGTCAATACTCAAAGTACTCCCCTGCCCTGAAGCAATCACCTCATCATTATCATAAATAACGATTTCAGAAGATTCAGAACTGGCTACAATAATTTCAATAGATTCATTCTTTTCGATGACAATGTGCCGTTCATCAGGTGATTGAAAAAATGCATTAAAGACGCCCAGTTCAGGCAAATCGATAAATATATCACCCAATGCCGCTGTTTTTCCTTCACGACTTCCATCCACATTTCTAAAAACAAATGCCAGTTGATTGACCATGGTTGTCGGAGACAATCCATAAAACTGTTTGATATTGTATTGTAGTTGATGTTTGTCATTACCGATAGGTGTCATTTTCACACGTGTATCATCAGTGC
>JAJCYJ010000100.1 GCA_029262975.1 Saprospiraceae bacterium | reverse complement strand
GAACGAAACCATTCATTTTCAATATGATGCTGAACTTTTTCCTCCAAAGTCATGTCAGCTTCACTTGATTCATCCATAGGAAGTTCTACTAAGTTGAAATGCTTCATTACATAACTTTCAAAGAATTCGGTGATATTTTGTGAATAGGTTGTTCTATTGTCAATACGGGGTAATAACACTTCGTAGAGTTCATGTATTTTTTCTGCGAGTGTATCGTTACTCAATTTTATCTCTTTGATTGACTCATATGCACTATTCACAGTATAGTTCGTCGTAGACTCCCTGGTTAGAATCCGGAGATCATAGATCAAAGAATCGTGAAAAGTAGGTGTCGAGTCCATGTATTCAATAAATTTCATGGCCGTAGACAGACGTTGGTAGTTAAGCGTTAGGGAAAACTGGGCTTGTCTTTTTTGCTCCAGTAGATTTTCGTGCAAAAGCTGTAGCAGATTATTCTCGTTGATTCTCTGAATTCTTCCTTGATTCCAGTTATTGACTTGTACTGCCAGTAAAATACCCACCATCACCAACAATATTTCACCGATGGCATAAATAAGATACCTGCCTGTAATCTAAGGATAAAACAAGTTTGAGGTTATAAATTTTTCATGCGGCAAATTTATGAGTTACGACATAGGGCTGATCATTTCTTATCACGGAGAAAACTCTTGACAATAATTTATTTCGGATAATATTGAGTGTTGACATTTTACTTTTGCCCGAGGCGATCCTTTTTTGGTAATATAGTTTTAGTTCAGGATCGGCCAGTATAGCTGAGCAAGCCCCCATATGTATTAGACTTTTTAATTTACGATGGCCTAAATAGTGTATCCGAGATTTATATTTTAAGGAAGTTCCGGACTCGTATTCGAATGGGGCAGTTCCGATATAACACGAGAATTGTCTCCACGATTTGAACTTAGTAAATCCAGCAGTAATAATGATCATATTAACTGCGATCACTGGTCCCACACCTTTTACTGAGATAATTAGATCGTATTGTCTTTTTAACACCTTATCCTGATTAATTAACAGCCTTATTTCATTTTCCACAATATTGATCTGCTTAGTAAGCTCTTTAACCATCTTCTCTTGAGTTTTGAAAAACACAACATTATCCTTCTTTCGGAAAATTGTAGCGTATTCCTTGATGGCACCCAGATAACCTGCTCTTTGTTTCACTAGTCTTTTTCTTAGAGTAGATAGTTGTTGAAGTTTCACAACTCTTTGGCCTGGGTATTTGTATAAGGGAAGTTTATGCTTTTTTTCGAACGCATAATCAACTATCATTTTAGAATCGATTTTATCTGTTTTCCCACGCCTTAAACCCATAGATCTTTTAATGGCTAAACCACTGACCACAGCAAAGGACATATCTTGTTCAGTTAAAAATAAAATGAGTTTCATTGAATATAGTCCAGTGTGTTCAAGACAAAACAGAATTTCTTCAAGGGAGTCATTTGTATTTGATTGAATCCAATTGATCATTTGTTTGAATCCAGTTGATGTGTTCTTAAATCGTCTATATCGATGATTGCCATAGATAGTAACGTCAAAGGTGAGTTTAGAAACGTCGATTCCGACAGAGTTTAAAAAAGTCATAATTTGTAGTGTTTTAATAGTAAACAAATAGTTGCGGCAAGACTAAGACCTTTAAAAGACCCTTACGTCTATCAATCTAAATGGTCATAGCGCAACAAATTAGAGAACAGGGACTATTACAGGCAACGGACCTAAAAGTCTAGCCGGCGAGAAAGTTCACCCTGTTCTCTTTTCTTTTTATCTTATATAGTTACTAACATAAAATTGTTAGGCTGACAAAAGAAAAAAGAAGCAAAAAAGAAAATTCTATGATTATGATAATATGACATAAATGTCACATTACAAACCTAAAGGCTCGGCTGTGCCTCATGGGCAGGCAGGTGCAATGCAATCAATACCGCGTAACGCGGCACGAGTTATACCAATGACTTCAAGAGCAATTTCGCCAATTGCAGCACAAGTAAGTCAATATAAGGCTGATAAAGAATTCGGTCTTCAAATCTTAGACAGCATAGTGCCTAGGTTGTTTCACTATCAAAGACAATTTTTATACAGAGTCCGTCCCTTCTGTTAATATATCAAGCGGCTATTAATGGATAGTATCTATGGGAATTCATATAGTCCAGATGAAGAAAAATGTATGGATTCTTGTATTGGTTAAGTCCTGCATGCTGGTTTCCTTTATATGAAGAAATCACAGTGACAAAACGTCTACTTTGATAGTTTTTGCCTGGGTGCTCAAGATTGCCTCAATCTCTGATGGTTAAGTTAGGAGCTCGAGAGGTGTCAAAGATGATCAGGAAGGGTTTCGAATTTAAGATTGTTAAATAATTCAATTTGCCAATATAAAATTAAGACAAATGAAAAAAGTTCTGTTATTATTCATATGCAATCTCTATTTAATTAATGTAATCGGACAAATCAATCTGGATGTAGATCAGGACGCGAGAATAAATGGGGTACTATTTCTTGATAGCACACTCAGAGTTGGCTACATAGTCACTCAGCCCAATGGCGATTCTACCAGTGTTTTTATCGGCCTGCGTGCTGGTATAAATGATGACGGCACATCAAACGACAATGTGTTTATTGGAAGGAATGCTGGCAGGGACAACATAAGTGGATCTGAAAACATTTTCATCGGAGAGCATGCAGGCCAACATAATACCTCAGGAAGCGCTAATGTGTCGATCGGCGATAATGCTGGGAGATCTAACACTACAGCCAGCAACAATACAATTATTGGCCTAGATGCCGGTTGGCATAACTTTGGAGAGGACAATACATTCGTCGGCCAAGAGGCAGGATTTTTCAACGGCTCTGGGGAAGACAACACATTTATAGGTAAATATGCCGGACGTTTTAATACGACCGGTAAGGAAAATACATTTGTCGGAGAACGATCGGGGAGTGGGAACAAGCAAGGAAGTTGGAACACGTGCTTAGGCGATGATGCAGGAATAGCCATGGATACGATGACTTTCAGAAACACATTTGTCGGCGACGATGCAGGCCAGAATAATAAGGGTGATGACAATACTGCAGTGGGTAGAAGTTCGGCGTCAGCCACCTTCCAGTTTTCTTCCAGCACGTTTCTTGGCGTTAATGCCAATCCAGGTGCAGCAGTCACCAATAGCATGGCACTCGGATTTGACGCTGAGGTCAGTGTCAGTAATGCAGTAGTTATCGGCAATAACTTGGTCAGCAGTATAGGGGGCTTTGCAGATTGGAGCAATATTTCTGACAAGCGGTTTAAAAAGAATATTGGAACTGATGTACCGGGTTTGGACTTTATTCTTGCGCTTGAGCCAGTGAGCTATCAAATGGACTATGACCATATGAATACCTTTACAGAACGAGACAATATCCCCTCTCAACGTCATATAGAAGAAGTTCATACCGGATTTCTCGCTCAAGATGTTGCTGCCCTAGTTGATGACTTGAACGTTTCTTTCAGTGGTGTTGATCATCCCGATAATGCACAAACTCCTTACTCGTTGAGATATGCTCAATTCGTAGTTCCATTGGTCAAAGCGCTTCAAGAACAACAACAGCAAATCAATGATCTGAAAGAGTTGAATACGCTGCTCGAAGCATCACTAACTGAATTGGCATATCTAAAAGTTAAGGTTGAACAGTTTGAGATTTTGCTTACAGAAATAGTCAATTAATCCCAATATCAGCCCATATACTCCGTTTCCGTCAACACAACAACAAAGAGTCCCCTTTCACAGCAGGTGGAGTCCCATGGGTTCTGATGAGCTCACACCTAATTTGTAAAAGACTGGAAAGACTCGTACAATCTCACTGGATAGCGGTTTTAAGCGTGTCAGATTAATGCTGTACATACGTGACTGGCGGGTCGTCAGTAGATCAGATCATCAAAGGGATGATCATGGAGTCATCTTCACTGATATTCACCCACCAGAGAAGCGATGGTGACTCATCAAAACCAATAACGGTAGTAGCAGCAAATAAACGTATCAAGAAAGTATTTAGGGAGTATGACATTCAGTGCAAAAATCCGTTATCGCATACTTTACGGAAGACCTTTGGTCTTCGTGTCTACGAAGTATTTAATACATAGTGCTGACTGATGCTGACAGAACGAAGTGATCGCAAGTAGGGTGTCAGTAGGTGTGAATACGCTTTAATTCTTTTAAGTCAGATATTCAATCACAAGGACATATCAGTTACTCGCAGATATATTGGTAGAACTGAAAGAAGGATTAAAAATGCCCCGTGCTGATATCACGCGTTAAGCGGGATCGTCAGTAGAGTTTAAGCAGTGGGAAGTGAGTGTATTCAAAACCTTAAATGCAAGCTCGATCTGAGATAGAATTTAAAATCATCTCTTGACCTGTTTTTCTAAAGATGATATACGCACCAATAAATTGGTCATTTGTGTTTGCATAGACACAATAGTTTGATCTTGTATTTCGATCCTTTTGTTTTGAGAACTAATTTTTAAATCTTGGGACACGATTTGATCTTGTTGTTCCTGAATAACTTTAATAGCCAATACGCCAAATCCAGCATAATTTAACTGCATGACAACTTCGCCATTATCCATTGGATCATCCAATACCAATTCAGGAAAGTGCTTCTTTACGTCTTGAGCTACGAAACCGATGGACTTTTCAGGATTTTCCGATGCGATGTAATTGTACTTCTGTGGAGTCAGATTTAGGAGTCTAGAGAGGACGGGGGTTAATGGCTCTACGTCTTGCTTCAGCTTTCTATCTGACGCTGTATACATACCGTCAGACGCAAAAGTGCCAACTACTGTACCATTACGTGTGAGGCTCATGTTACCAGTTCCATTAAGTGTATAAAAAGTCCAATAATTATTATTTCCTCCCACATTTCTGAAAGTGACCCCATGTGTAGCAGAACTCCCGCTTTCGTGAATGAATGCAAAGTCACTGTAACTTTTTACAGTTGATATATTATCACCCTTGAATTTTATATTATCAGCAAAGAATGACAAATCTTTAGCTGTCGAAATTTCTAATCCAAGAAAGCCTGAGGAGGTATTATTAACGCCTGTAATGGACGCTAATGATACATATTGAAACGAACCGTCACTAAAGGTCCAACTAATTCTTTGACTTTTCCCATCTTCCTTCTACAGCCGTATGTTATTTTCATCGATTTGGAAACGTTGGGAAAAAAGGTTTGGCAATGATATTAACGCCATAATTAAGAGAGAAAATACTTGTTTCATTTACTTTGTTTATGATATGATTGTAAAATTAATTACTGGATTTCTCCAAGAAATCAACATTCGATTAAAGAAGTATATTCTGGTACTACCTCCTTCAATCAATGACTTTCTGATTTTTCTGAGAAAGGCTAGCATATATTATCTGCTATTGATTTCTGATTGAAGTCTTAATTCCAATTCTTTCATCCGCGTGAAAATAAAGTTTGCCCAATTATTCTCTTGTTGTCGATTTTCAATATTTGATTTGAGAATATTCCTGTATCTGCGATTTGTTCTAAGCCCGTCATAGTCTAACGGTTTTACCCCTTTCTCGTAAAGAAATGGAGCACTGGTAAATTTAAAAAGGTCGGTTAATTCAGGTACGACTGTCTGGTAATAATACTGTGTCTGTCGTTCATCCATGGTATTACTCCATACCATTTGATAATCGTATAATTGAGAAAGCAAAGTTCTCGTGGAGTCATTCTTAATAAAATTTAATCCATAGGATTTTGCATTGTCATAAGCACTTGATACCAGCATCAATTTTGACCAGTTGTTAGCTTGACGAAAATGCATCAATAATGAATCATGATATGGCAAATTCTCGTCCAGGTGTTTCAAAATTACTTTACATGAGGACAAATCGCGTTGGTTGAACTGCAGGAGCATTTCAACTTTAAAATAATCACCCATGAGAGTTTCCTTTAATTCTGCCAGGAGTCTGATCTCAATTTTTTTGGTTTTCCGGCCCTCATTCCAATTATTAATCTGCAAAGCCACCAAAATTCCAATTACCACCAGGGCTATCTCGCCAATTGCATAGAGCAAGTACTTTCTGGCTGAGCCAGATTCAAGCAAAGACCGTCTTATTTTTCGAAGAAAAGTGAGCATGGATTAAAGATAGGGAAGAATATCAAAGTCTTATTAACCCGTTGAGTGGTTAAATCATATTACATTAATTAGAATTGTCATACCCGCCTGCCTGTGGCAGGATTTTTATAAAAAATAATGCCAATTCTAATCAAAACTTTAATTCCAAACCAGGGATTTACATCCCCTGGCTGATAAATAAACGCTCCTTCAGAGCTATGAACTCCACTAATAAATACAAAATTCACAAATTCCGGTAAATAGATGATTGCAAAACTATTTGACAACCACTCAACCCGCTAATTATAATAATTCATCTGCTTTCGTAATTCAATAAATCGCGGATGATCATTCAAAATATCAAATATCGGATCCAATGAAGTGAAAAAAGCAAGGGTATTCTCATCTTTTGCAAAGGACTCTTCCAAATAATCAAGAGCTATATCTATTTCATTTCTAGACAGATGGATAATCGCCATGGGCCAATTCAAATGATGTTCTCCATTTGCAAGTCTTTTTAAAACATTCTGTTTGTGCGTGTCACTGAGTGTCTTATTCCCTTCTTTCCAAAAGATAGAGGAGAGATACGCTTCTACAAAGCCGCTGACTTTGTTTTCACCATCGGATACATAATTAAAATATTCCAATGCGACATTGTAATTCTTAGCATGAAAATTTGCCAAACCTACAAACATTGCAAAACTTGGAATTTGAGATTTTTGGTAGATAATATTATACTGATTCGCCGCTTCTTCAAATTCACCTGAAATCATATGAATATTGGCCATATCCCATTCTAAAAGAATGTTGCCAGGATCTATTTTATGTGCCAATTTTGCCAATTCTTTAGCCCTGGATACATCCTCCAATGCTACATAAGTGGACACTGCTGTACAAACACAATAATCTGTAGGGACGCGAGGCCAAGAATTTAAACTTATAGCATGATCAACATCTTTCTTAGCCCCTCTAATATCATTTTCGTAAAATAATCTAAGACCTCCTCGAACCAAAAAAGCATCAGAGCTATTAGGCGACAATTCGAGCGCCTTACTCAAAAGAGGAAATGCTTGTTTTTTAATATGCTGAGAAGCAGGTAAATCAGGTGCCCAATAACTTAATGTAGCGGGAATAAGTGACCAGGCGTATAGGATATGAGCATTCGAAAAGTTGGGATCCAGATGTATCGCTTCTTTCAAATATTGATGTGTATTCTTATATCCCTCCTCCGTGAATTTATTCACTTCGTACTTTGCTCGCAGGTATAATTTAAATGCATCTCCATTTGTTGTTTCCAATTCATCTATCGAGGCTATTTCATCAGCATTCAGATTGATATTTAGAATTTCAGATACTTGTTTCGCAATGGAGTTTTGAATTAATGTGATATCGTCTATACTTTCATCAAAACTTCCTTTCCAACTGATCTCATTTTCAGCGGGATCAAAGAGTTCTATTGAAAGTTTTACACTTTTTGCATTATTCAATAGTCGAACCGTGCCTGCCATAAGATATTTGACGCCAAGTTTATTGGCAATTTCTATTGGTGCTAAGGACTGACTTGCGTAAAAGGACGATTGTGTAAAAGCAGTAACCTCAAAGGAATTTATATGAGCGAGTTCATCGACAATCTCCTGGGACACTCCTTTAGAAAAATAATCTAAATCCTCATCTTTCGAATTGAGGTTGATTAAGGGAAGAACTGCAATGGATAATTCTTGATGGTTGGATGCAGTCGGATTCTGGCCATATTGAGCTATAGAACGATTATAAATGAACTGCCCAATTAGAAGTAACAATAATACGCCAATGACAATATTGTTAACGAGAGGTCTTGTGGTTTTTCTTTCTTCCTTCTTAACTTTCTCTGAGTCCAAAATGTCCGTCCTTACGATTCCTTGAGATGTCATCTCATATGCCCAAGCCAGGATCAGAGCTATTGGAAAACCAATAATTAGACAAACCAGAATCATTTTCATCACCCAGGTCGGCGCCTCGAAAGCTGCCGCACATAATGAAGCAACCTGAGCTAATAGCCATGCGGCAATGCCATAGGCAATAGCTACCTTATAAACATTACGTCTTTTCAGTTCCTGAAAGAAATTGTTTTTGTTCACAGATTAAAGATAATAAAGTAGCTCAAAGTTTAGTGACGATCCACCAGCTGGGCGCCTACGCTAAAGCTTCAGGCGCCTGCGCCAAAGCTGGATACAGCGAAGGAGCGCGATAGCGTGCGAATGTCTGCACTTCGCCTCAGAGTGGTCAGAACTTTAGAAAATCCAAGGTTTTCGTAAAAGTTCGAGGATGCTCGAATAAGTAAAGGAATCATAGATTCCTGCTTATTCGGCATTCCATAACCTGCCTGCTGAGGCACGCAGGCAGGCACCTGCACAATGCTGTGCAGCGCAGTCAGTCTTACTCATGAGTGTCTCAAGCTATATTCTTCTTGCCAGAATGAAGTACCACTTCTACATCCTTTATTCAAAAAGCCTCAACCGGTTCCACGTCGGTCAAACTACGAACCTCGAAAATCATTAGTTGGAACATAACAACAGCGAGTCTCAATATATATCAGGTGACACTCCCTGGACCCTCCTCTGGTAAGTCAAGTAGCGTATTCAATCTTTCAGACTATTCTAATTTTGTTAATTCCTCCGCTAAATTTTCCAGTAACTTATTGCTTTGCTCTAAGTATTCTTCCATCCTGCCAATGATTCTTCGCCTAAAGGAAATGAATACTCCTGTCGTTTGCAAAAAGTAATTATCGCGTTTTAAAGCATCAAAATTGAGTGGAACTTCTCCCCCGTCTTTGAAGTTTCGCAAATAGTATTCCTGTAAATTTGTTTTGTTATTAGTTGACACATCAGCCTCTACGAGCACGGGCAGAGTGGTTTCGAACATTTTCAAAATTTCCCGTTTAAGGAGATCTGACCGAATAATATCATATCCAGTCATCTTTAGGGCAGAATATCCAGCCTCCGAAAACAGTCCTGCTAGATTTCCCATTCCACTCCAACGAGCTTGAGAAAAATGTCGTCCCAAGGTATCGGAATAGGGTATTCTGTCTTCTAATACTTCCATGATGATTTGACTGGATTGCTGGAATTTTTTCACCCAGAACAACCGATTTTTCAATTCCTCGTCGTTACTATCGATTGTCAAGACAATTTCTTGTAAAACTTTTCTTTCTTTGATCCGATCCTTTCGATATTCATTCCAATTATTGATACTTAAAGCAATCAACCTGCCTGCCCGCGAGGTACGGCCGAGCAGGCAGGTATTCCAATCACCACAAGGGCTATTTCACCGATAGCATAAAGCAGGTACTTTCTGGTGCTCCCAGAAGGACCTTGCCTACTGGGCACGCCCTCAGAAGGACCTTGCCTACTGGGCACGCCCTCAGAAGGACCTTGCCTACTGGGCACGCCCTCAGAAGGACCTTGCCTACTGGGCACGCCTGACTCAATCAATGACTTGCGGATTTTATGGAGAAAAGTGAGCATGATTACATGGTGCTGACATCCGACATCTGGCGGATCGTCAGTAAAGATAGCAAACGAACTAATCATGGATCGTGAAGTGGATAAGAGTATTTTGTAAAAATGATTCCCGCCAATATACAGGGATTAAAAGGATGAACATTATTGCACACTAAGTTCCTTTTTAATTTGGCTGATTAAATTTTCTGCCTTAGACACAGCCCTATTGCTATTCCTCACTCTAAATCGAGATGGTGCTGTCAATTCCTGAATTCGTACAATAACCTTTGGTTCATCAAGTAATTGGACATGGTCCCCAAAATTTGCGAGCCTGAAATGATAAAATCATAATTGTCTCTCAAGAAGGATTGCCAGGAAGTAGAAAGTCTTAGGTTCCAATCACCATGCTCATGCAAGAATGTATCACAAAAATTATGGTAATCCTGGATGTCTTTTTTGAGCTTCTGATTTTTTATTTGGGAGAACAAGCCCATACTTTTCATTTCCTCGTAGACATTTTGATTTATGTTCTGGGTATGAAGAAAAACTGATGAGCTGAATCCTAAATCAATCAATTCTAAGTTTAAAGTGTCCGGGAATGCCCCTGGTCACATTTCCCAAGCTTGTTGATCATTCTTAGGAAGTGGCTCACCCGCTAATTGTTCATTGTCCGTAATCTTTAAAAGGTCCTGAAAGAAATTGTGTCTGAATGTATTCGTAGTGGCAGCATCTTTGTGTATTATGATATCTTCATTCAGGGCTTCAGAAAGATTCATCAATTAAAGATCAACTTATGTTGGATAGGTTGGCTTTCATTCCAATTGTTCACCTGCAACGCCAAAAGGATTCCAATCATTACAAGTAAAATCTCTCCGATGGCATAAAGGAGGTACCTGCTGGTAGAACCAGACTCAATCAAAGTCTTCCGAATACGTCTAAGTAAACTTATCATAAGTTAGGCTTTATAAAAATTTGTCTGCCAGCCTTGATTAGAAGACCACTTCAGGGTCTTCTCCTCATAAGTATTAATAAGCCTCTTTAAAAAGGTCTCCCAGACCTTTCTTCATCGGTTCCCTTCTCTTCGTTCCGGTCATATTTCGTTCATCTTAAAAAGGTCAGCATTGGTTATCGGTTTTCTAATTCCATTTGGAGTCTTTTTTCCAGTGATTTCATTTGGGATAAAGTCAAGTGAATCCAATCATTGAAATATTTTCTGTTCCCTATGTTCGTCTTGAGAATTGCTCTATACGTTTTGTTGCTTTTCAATGCTTCATAATCATTAGGGACATTCCCTCTTTGTGGCATATACCACGTTTTGTCAATTGATTCGAATAAATCGATCAATAATGGGGTTACCGTATTATAATGATACAAAGACTGCCTTTCATCCATTGTCTGTCCAAATAACTGAACCTGTTCATATAATCCTGAAAGCATCGTCCTTGTCGAGTCATCTTTCATGAATTCTAATCCATAAGCTTTTGCATTATCATATGCATTTTTCCTAATCAGCATTGTCCACCAATGATTGCTATTTTCAAAATGCAGTGATAATGAATCGTGGTATGGAAGGTCTTGATCAAAATGTGATAGAATTATTTCACAAGAACGCGCGGATTGAAGGTTCCCTTCAATTGACATTCCCAATAAGTCATAATCATCAACAATAGTCTTTCGCAATTCTACAAGGAGTTTCTTTTCAAACTTGTCAGATAATCTTTTTTGATTCCAATTATTGATCTGCAAGGCAATCAAAATCCCGATGACGACCAGGGCTATTTCTCCGATGGCATAAAACAGGTACTTACGGGCAGATCTGGACTCAATTAATGACTTTCGTATTCTGCGTAGAAATGTGAGCATACTTTGCCCGCTGTAATTTTAATGAAGGCGGGAACTAAAGATAGAAAAGAACATTGAGGTCTCGAAAAATGGTTCATAATCTTTCTACTGAGGTACGCAGGCAGGTAGTCCCCATGTAGCAGGCACTAGATGACAGGCTCCTGCACAATGCCGTGCAGGTCGGGCAGTCTTCCACTCTACTGACACTACTGAAGTTTCTTTGAGTCAGTTAACACCCGGTCACTGCTGTCGTTCAGAAGATTTCATATCATCGTTTTACTCGTCTTCTAATGCAGATATTCGCAACAATAAATCTTTCATTTGTGATTGCATGGACACAATAGTTTGATCTTGTATCTCGATTCTTTTTTCTTGTGAACTAATCTTCAATTGTTGAGATGCGATTTGGTCTTGTTGTTCCTGGATAGCTTTAATAGCCAATACTCCAAATCCTGCATAATTTAATTGCATAAGTACTTCTCCATCGTCCATCGGATCATCTAAAACCAATTCGGGAAAGTACTTGTTAACATCTTGGGCAATAAAGCCAATAGATTTTTTATGGTTGTCAGAACCTATGTAATCGTATTTATTGGCGGTAAGGTTAAGAAGCCTGGGCAGAACTTTTTTAAGAGGCTTTATATTCTCTTTTAGTTTATTATCTGAACCAGTATAAACTCCGTCAGAGGCAAAAGTGCCAACTACTGTACCATTTCGTGTGAGGCTCAAGTTTCCAGTTCCATCAAGCGTATAAAAAGTCCAATAATTATTATTTACTCCCACATTTCTGAAAGTAACACCGTGTGCAGCAGAACTCCCACTTTCGTGAATGAAAGCAAAGTCACTGTAACTTTCATCTGTCGATATATTATCAGCCCTGAATTCTATATTATCACTTATAATACTTATGTTTCTAGCTCCATCAATAGATAACCCAAGAAAGCCCGATTGGGTATTATTAATACCAGTGATTTTTCCAACTGTCGACCTAAAAATTCCATCCCTGAATGTCCAACTAATTCTTTGACCAACCTCCTCTTCCAGATTAATTGTTATGTCTGATTCGTCGAGATCCAGATTCTGTGAAATTCCCATAGAAGATGAACAAAAAAAGAACCCAATAAGGATCGTGAAATTCTTCATGCCATGTTGATTTATTAGCAAGTCTAAAGCATTTGAAATAAACTCATCATTAAAATACCAATATATGCGGTTTCATCTCAACAGTTAAAGGGTAAAAGCATGATTGAGAAGATTATTATATGTATTTGGAGTTTTGACCCTATTGATTATCGAATAATTAAAAATTGTCACATCTACATCCTCTACTCCAAAAAGTTGAACCGCCTCTAGGTCGGTTTAACCACTAATTTTAAAAATAAACTTATTGGACACAATTCAGGCGATCCTCCTTCCACGTATCCAGGCATTCCTTGGATTCTAATATGATCATAAGAAGATAAAAGGTTAAAAGCAGCAGATTACTATCTTTAGTCTATGTCCAAACCCAACTTCTGGCAAGAACTCAAACGCCGTAATGTCTATCGTGTAGCCGTAACCTATGCGATGACCGCATGGTTGCTCATCCAGGTAGCCTCTATCATGCTTCCAACTTTTGAGATCCAGGATTGGGCATTAAGACTTCTAATCATCATTTTGATAATAGGATTTCCAATAGCACTAGTACTTGCCTGGATCTATGAAATGGGTCCCTCAGGGATCATAAAAACTCCATCCGCTCAGGATATTTCTCCTTCGGAAGTTGAAGCTAACAAAAAACCATTTATCAGTAACATCGTTATCGGAGTCCTGCTTGTTGCGCTTATCAGCCAATTTGCTTACTTCAAGTGGTTGGCTGGAGACATTGGCCCTTCTGCGGTCATCAGGAAGGAACTTAAAACCGAACGGATAGCGGTAGTGCCCTTTGAAAATTTGACCAACGATCCGTCCTATGAAAACATTGGGAAAATTGCCGCCAATTTTATTAACCTCGCATTGATGGAAATAGAAGATGCCGAAGTAGTATCCCCATCTACTATAGCATCTAATCTATCTGCCATAGGTATTCTGCCCGGAGATCCGGCCAACAGAACCTCTTTCAATGATTTGACTGGAGCCAGTCTTATGATTGCCGGCAACTATTTTCTAAATGACGGCCAATTAACTTTGGCCTTACAGTTGCAAAATACCCTGACCGGGAAAGTTCAATTTGCGCTTCCACATATTATCGGAGATCCCGGTGACATGAAAACTATCATTTCAAATGCTACAGACAATGTACTCGGATATTGGGCGGCTAAAGACCTTGTGGACAGCAGACGCATCAAACTTCCTAACCTGGAAGCCTATAGTCTCTTTCTGAATAGGGCAGAAGTTGGCTTTAGTTATGAGCGGTTGGCCGAGATTCTTTCATTGGACTCCACTTTTTATCTGGCGAGAATCGAATGGCTCAATCATGCTCGTTGGTTGGTTCACGATTCAAAACCCGAACATTTTCAATTTCTCGAATGGCATCTTTCAGATCTTACCAACTATGAACAAGCGCTGTTTGATTATGTGAAAAATCTCTATAGGGGCAATTCACAGACCACATTCAAAATCGTCAATTCCTTGTGGGAACGATTTCCAAAAGACTTTGGTCTTAATCATGATGCCGCTGGAATTGCATTCGACGAACTCAACAATCACGAGTTATCTATCAGTATTTATGACAAGTTGCCACTTGATGAATTCGATAATCGCACATTAAATACAACTCCTGGTAGAATAAGAAATGAAATTGTAAGTAGGGCAGTTCTGTATGGCCCGGAGTCGCTAAGTTCAACACCACTTTCGGAAAAGGTCTATGATATTAATTGGAGTGAAGTATCCAGCAACTTCATCCCCAGTCTTTACGCCATTATGAAAACTGACGAAGAACTCTACCTGGAAATTATAGAAAAAGAATTTGGAAAAGCGGTTAAAGCTGAAGAAATATTTGCCAGGTTGCGATCGAGATTCGAATGGGATTACAAGTCAGTCTTTTCTACCTCCACAATGAATGCTCATTTGATTGAAAAAAGCAGAAATCTCCTCAATCAGTTTAATGAAGGTGGATTAGAAAGAGCAATTGTGGCCCAGATAATTCGGGTGCTTGAAGAAAAAGCAGTGGTATTTGAGCCCAAATGGAAACCCCAAAAGAATGTCTTTAATCCATACGCACCATATCACAGGTACCTTTATTGGACAGCTCTCGGGAAAATCCAAACCAACGATTTAGAAGCTGTATATCAGATTATACAGGAATTAGAATCTTATGTGGCCAAAGATCTTACATTGGCCTCCTCCTATGCAGCTTTTCCATACTATCACATCGGATGTATCTATGCAAAAATGGGAGATCAGGAGAATGCCATCTACTACTTGCAAAAAGCACGGGATATGGGTCTTTATGCCGGGCATTATCAGTTTAATTATGATAAGCATTTGGAAACCCTGTACGACCACCCCAAGTTTCGTCAGATGGTCGCTCCGATATGGCCGAAATAGAAAGCCTCACTACGTCCAGATAAGAACCACGACTTTCTTCACTGTGCCATAGAATAAGGATCTTCCTGCCGGCGAGAATTGTGCCACCGCTATAGCTAAAGGTGGCACGCGGTCGGAAGCTAGGGGTGTACGGATTTCAGGATTTCAAGGAATAATCTACTCGTCTATATATTGGGATGACAGAAAGAAAGATTAATAATACTGAATTGTTCTTCTGATTTTAACAAATCGAGGTTCATCATATAATTGTTTAAAGAGAGGGTCCAAATTGACAAAAAGCGCCATGCCCCAGTTTTTCTGATCTAATGCTTTTTCTAAATAGTCCAAAGCTTTATCTTTATCACCTCTAGCTAAGTAAACTGCTGCTATATACAAGTTAACATGATGCTCACCAGATGCATCCCTCGTGATCAGTTCTTGTAAATACTTGTCAGCATTTTTGACATCTCCTAATTGAAAATAAGTATTTGATAAATAGGCAACATTTAGTGTTATTGGCAATTCACTTTCACGATAAGTTTTCAAAAGTTGTTCTTTGCTTTTTTCATATTGTCCCGTATGGTATAAATTCCATCCCAAGAATGTTTTAAACATAGAGACGGGAGCCGTGACAGCCGCATTCGAATATAATAATTGTGCTTCCTGGTATTTCCCTTTTTTCATAAGAACATTGGCAGCATCCCACTCTATAAACACACTGCCAGGGTCAAGTTTTCGTGCCATTTCAATCATGTCTGCTGCTGGTTCAATATCATCTAATGCGACATATGTAGAGACAACAATGCACATACAATAAGTAGTGGGAACCATAGGCCATGAATTAAGATCGAGTGCAAAGTCCACATCTTTTTTAGCATCTCTTAACGCTCCATCCATAAATGCCTTCTGATGACCTCTTACCAGAAAGATGTCAGAATTGGAAGGATCTAAAAACAATGACCTTTCAATCAAGGGGTTGACATATTCGTTTAATTCTTTAATTGGCTTATTGATATGACCGTCAAACCATGGATTAGAAGTTAATGAATATGCCCATGCTAAGAATGTATGTGCCTGGGCATAATCAGGATCAATTTCAATTACTTTCTCTAGTGTTTCAATACTTCTTCTGAATCCTTCCTTGCTAAGCTTGAAGAATTCTGATCTTGCCAATAGGAATAGTCTATATGCTTCACCACTCGTCGTATTAACCTCATCAATTTTAGATTTTTCTGCGGTTGTCATTTCCACATCTAAGCTTTTTGCCACTTGCCGTGCTATCTTAATTTGGATATTGGGGGCATCATCCATTACTTCATTGTAGGTATCGCTCCAGATTCTTTTATCATTGTCTTTGGTGTCTATTAATTCCAAAGAAATTCTGACACTGTCCCCATCATTAAATATTCGTGAAGTTCCAGATATTAAATATTTAGCGTTTAGCTCTCCCGCTATATCCTTGTTCAATTTATCCGTCTTTTTGTACCTGATTGTGGTCGTGAAAGCAATCATAGTCAAAGCTCGAATTTGAGACAATTCATCTATTATTTCCTGTGTTACACCGTCGGAAAAATATTCTAAATTTTCATCATTCGAATTGAGATTTAATAATGGAAGTACGGCTATCGAGTGATCCTGATTGGGCATCACCTCAATTGACTCACTAGCTTCAGTTACAAATGAACGACTGTAAATGAATTGCCCCACGACAATAATCAGTAAGATGCCAATCACCAAATTATTTATCCTTGGTCTGGTAATTATTCGTTTATCCTCGCCATTAACTTCTGTATCCAAATCATCTGTTTTAATAATCCCTTCTGGTGTCATTTCATAAGCCCAGGCCAACAGCAGAGCGATAGGAAAGCCAATGATTAATGCTATGATTATCATTTTCATGATCCAGGAAGGAGCTTCAAATGTATGTGCAGCCAAAGAAGCAACTTGAGCCAAAAGCCAAGCTGTAATGCCATAGGCAATTGCTACCTTATAAACATTGCGTCTTTTCAGTTCGTCTAAGAAATTGTTTTTATTCACAGATTAAAGATAGGCAAGAAGGTTTAAATTCTACTGAAGATCCTCCAACTGGACGCCTACGATAAAACTTCAGCGACAGCGTGCGGATGTCAGCACTTCGCCTCAAAATCAGATTACGAAGGGTTAAAACCCTTCGCGATAGGGATTTTCCCTTTCAAGGAAAGGAGGAGCCCAACAAAACCTAGCTCTGAAGGAGCGTTTCTCATCTAGCGATGGATTTCAATCCTTCGCTGAAGGAGCGTTTCTCATATAACGATGGATTTCAATCCTTCGCTGAATATACCCTGATTAGGAAGTGTTAAAACCCTTCGCTACAGGGATTTTCCCTTTCAGGGAAACGAGGAAGCCAATACCTTCAAACCTACAATTTGAATATCTTTTCTGAGTGATATTCTTCCGTAAGTTTATTTGTGACTCGTAATATGTAAACAGAAGATGGAAGAGATGAGAGATCAATACTGGAAATAACCTCAGATTCAAATAATAATTTACCAGCAAGACTAATGATTTCTATGGTACCGAGGAGGTTATGTGTAAAATCTATATGTAAGACTCCACTGGTAGGGTTGGGATACACAGAAATTCTGTCTTCACCCAGATCAAAATAAGCGCTAAGGTTATCAGCCCCATCACAGTCTTCATCAATGCCATTTAAAGGTATATCTCTGGCTCCAGGGTTTATAGAACTGTCGAGGTCATCGCAATCTAATATTTCATTATATCCATCATTGTCTTCATCAGCATATGTCATATCTACTCCGTCGCAATTTTCATCAATGCCATTCTCAGGGATTTCTACAGCTCTTGGATTAATCCGATCATTATAATCATCACAATCGACATCGTCGTCATATCCGTCTTGATCTATATCCGCCAGATCATCTAAAAACCGACAGGCAAGGAATAATTGCGAAAATGAATCAATATGAATGGTCTCCTTTTTATTAAGTTCAAAAAAATGCGCTGTGGCATATCCATCCTCAGTGATAAATGCGACATCATGCTCACATGTAGTAGGCATATATCCATTTGCGTATCTATCAGTAACCGCAGCAATCAGTGCCTTTCCTTTATTAAAGCTATAGAGACATGAGCCACTACTGCCTCCAAAAACCCATACTAAAGAATCCGTATTGGTATATTTCTCTATAGGATGAGATTCTTTATTTACTGCACCCTGTAAGATCTGTTCTATCCTATACTGATTTGCAGTTCTTTGTTTTAGAAACTCGTGGTTATATTCTTCTGTTGAAATGAGTTCACCCACAAA
>JAJCYJ010000099.1 GCA_029262975.1 Saprospiraceae bacterium | reverse complement strand
AAGCTTGCTGTAAAAGCCACGCATATTATACGAGGTTCGGAAGTCATTGTCAAAAGCCGCTATTTCAGAAATAAAATCGATATTCCTGCTGTAATTGATTTTTCCAAACATCCATCCGATGTTAGCACCAAAGCTAAAATCTCCGTATTTTATAGAATTGGCCCAAATTGCTTTGTAAGTTCCTCCGGTACCATCAAAATTTCTGTTGAATAGCTGTCCTTCTGGCAAACTATCGAGTCTGCTTATACTATAACTTACGTTAGAATTTGGAATAATCGCAAACCCCATACCCCAGTTGAAATTATAGTCTTCACGAGTAAACAAGGCGTTTAGCGGATTCCGAAGCGGAAAACCAAGAGCCATATAGCCAAGATTTCCAGACCATTGACTAGATGTATTGTCCGCATCAGATAGTCTGGATTGTTTAAAATCCAAGCCGATGTCAAACCCGGTAGCCTGTAAATGGCTGAATGTGGCCTGATTATCGAAATTTAGGTGATTTAAATCCAAAAATGATGTCCCTATGCCCCCCATCAGTCGGATATGCATGGGAGATTCTGACACCAGGTCTCCGATCCCAAACCTGGAAAATGGAGAATTGACTCCTCCTTGAGCAAACATCTGAGCGGAAGAGAATAACAAAATCCAGATCAATAACTTATTCATATTCAATCGACTATGGCGACAATCAACACGGCCTAAAAAAGGCGCAAAGATGTTAAAAACTATTGATTTATTCAGATACACACGCTTCATTTCTGTTTTGATAACCGCAAGACGTATGTGTAAGATGTAATCTATACGTCTGATGCATACAAGATGCGTCTTATTTAAGATGACTTTAAGAATATATGTTTCGCTTCTAATGCTTAAAATGTCTGGTACCTGTTGCTACCATAGTCATATCATGCTGATTACAAAATTCTATGCTCAACTTATCGTTTATAGAACCGCCAGGCTGTATCACGGCCCGTATGCCGTTGTCATGTGCCAGCGCCACACAATCCGGGAAAGGGAAGAATGCATCGGATGCCATAACAGCCCCTGCTACATCAAAGCCCATCCTTTTGGCTTTGTCAATCCCTTGTTTGCAAGCATCAACCCGGCTGGTTTGTCCACATCCCATTCCTATTAATTGATAATCCTTAACAAGCACTATTGTATTAGACTTTAAATGCTTCACAATCTTATTGGCAAAAATCAATTGTCCTATTTCGGCTTCTGAGGGAGTATTTTTCGTGATGACCTGCAGATCCTCATTTGTTTCTGTTTTTAAGTCAGCAGCCTGGACGACAATTCCGCCTAACAAAGTCTTAACTTTTACTTTTGAAATAACATCCCGGGTGCGCTTAAGTATTCGTCTGCTCTTCTTTTTGCAGAGTAAAGCCAGGGCATCTTCATCGAAATCAGGAGCTATCAGAACTTCATAAAATTGCCCGTCTATGGCTATGGCCGTTGCCAGGTCCAACCTTGCATCGGTAATTAAAATTCCACCGAAAGCGGAAACTGAGTCTCCTGCCAAAGCATCATTATATGCTTCCAAAACTGTAGCTCTTATAGAGAGACCACAGCTGTTAGTATGTTTTAAAATAGCAAAGGTCACACCATCGGATGTGCTGAACTCTCTCATAATACCAATAGCACTATCAATGTCGACAAGATTATTGTAGGACAAAGATTTACCATTCAATATTTCAAATTCACGACTTAGATCACCATAATAATCGGCATATTGATGAGGGTTTTCTCCATATCTGAGGCTTTGCCTTGAATTAAGTGAAATTTTCAGATGATCTCGATCACCAAAAGGGCGATTAAAATATTCGAAGATGCTTGTGTCATAATGGGATGATATCTGAAAAGCCTTCATCGCTAATCTCTTTCGTTCTATCTCTTCTGTTTGGGCATCGTTCTCGGCAAGAATTTCATACAAATCCGCATATTGATCTTTCGATGCTATGACCACTACATCTTTGAAGTTCTTGGCCGCTGCCCGTATTAAAGAGATTCCTCCTATGTCAATTTTTTCTATAATCGTTGATTCATCGTCAGTCGATTGTAATGTATCTTCAAATGGATATAGATCGACAACTACCAGATCCAGTTCCGGTATTTCATAATCGACAAGTTGAGCCTGGTGATTTTGTTCTCTTTTTGCTAATATGCCCCCAAATACCTTAGGATGCAGCGTTTTAACTCTGCCGTCAAGTATTGATGGATAGGAAGTTAGTGATTCGACACTGTTGACTTTCACATTAGCTTCCTCAAGAAGAGTCTGAGTACCACCTGTAGAATAAACTTTTATGTCATGTTCAATCAGAAGGGGTAAGATTTCGTCCAGTCCATCTTTATGATATACTGAAATGAGAGCTGATCTTATCTTTTTTGTCATTTTGTAATAGGAGGGTATTAACTAAGAAAGCCGCGAAAATAGGTCAAATTTTTGTATGATTAACTGTTATACAAATGATCGTAGTTCAGTCGAACGATATTGGGTTGTCAATTCGGACTGATTTCACAATATAAATTATGGCTGTAACCGGCACGAAATAATTCAAATGCAAGCTTAAGTTTTGAATGTCATGATATTTCCCATGGCATAACATGTTCTGCATCTTGGCTCATAATGATCTTTTTCTCCGACAAATACCGTTTCTTGAGCCATAGTCAGCCGATAAGAATGAGTCGCAAGATTGCCGCAATGAGGGCAAATCGCATGTACTTTAGTTACATATTCGGCCACTGCAAGAAGATTGGGCATCGGACCAAAAGGAATACCCCGAAAATCAAGATCGAGTCCGGCAACGATCACCCTGATGCCATCAAGTGCCATTTTTTCGCATATTCTGGTCAATTCCATATCGAAAAATTGCGCTTCATCAATTCCGACTACCTCAACATCTTCAACCGCCAAAATAATTTCTTCACTCGAAGAAACAACAGATGAAATCAGAGCATTTTCATCATGTGAGACCACTTCATCTTTACTGTATCGGTCATCTGTCTTGGGCTTGAATATTTTTACCTTTTGATTTGCGATAGTCGCCCTGCGAATTCGCCGGATGAGTTCTTCAGTTTTACCTGAAAACATACAACCAGTAACAACTTCTATCCAGCCACTTCTTTGACCTCTGTATTTTGGTTCTAAAAACATTCAGTTTAATTATACTTTGAATCAGTATTAGTGAGTTACATTAAGCGTAAATCAGTCCTAATTAATACCCCAATTTTCTTATTTTATCAGCACATGAACTTCTCAAAATCAAAGGTACTTCTAAAAAAGATAAATACTATTCATGATAGCGCAGCCTCTGACGAGGGAAAATTATCTTCCCTCGAAAAAGATCTGATACGTCAGTATTTAAGGGAGCTATATGAATGCGTGGCAGATGAAGACCAAATGGTCACCTTTAAAAAGAGCGCTCGTCACGAACCGGAAAATAGTACTGAACATAAACAAGATAGCGTCATTAGTGAAAAAATGCCTTTCCAACAACCACAACGAATCGAATCTCTTGATAAGATGAGTAATGGATCGAGTATACCGGTTCTTCAGGAGACAATAGAATTAAAGCAGGAAAAACAATCCTCAAAAAAGGAATTAGATCCCGATCTCTTAGCTTTATTTATTAATAGTGAATCTTTAGATTTATCACAAAGATTTGCGAATGCCCCAATTAAAGATATATCAAAAGCAATGGGTATCAATGAACGCATTCTCACCATCAATGAATTATTTAAGGGTGATCAAAAAGAATTCCAGGAAGTGGTCGGTAAAATCAATGCAATGTCCACATTTGACAATGCAAAACTTTTCCTGATAGAAGGGATCGCATCAAAAAATAACTGGTCAAGTGAAAAGTGTAGAAGTAAGGCAGAAGTATTTGTGAAGTTAGTAAGACG
>JAJCYJ010000098.1 GCA_029262975.1 Saprospiraceae bacterium | reverse complement strand
CCTGACATTTCTCCTGTCCATGATTGGTAGGTGGTATGAGCGATCCATAATCAGATGAAATTCATCATCAGGATGAGACCTAGATAAATAATCCACTATTTCCACGGTATAGTGACCGATGCCTTCCAGTCTGGGCAAAATAAATCTGGCGTTGATAGCTACCTTCATTAATGGCAAGGTAAAAAGATCTATTCATGAACTCTTATCGTTAATTATCTTCGCAAACTAATTGAACCGTTTTTGAAAAAGCTCTTTAGATATTTCATGATTGCCGTTAAAGGTGAAGAGAAAAATTTCACCGAGGGTTCTTTAGAGCGCGCATTGTTCTTGCTTTCTGTTCCAGTCGTGCTGGAAATGTCGATGGAAGCACTTTTTGCAATCTTCGATGCCTATTTCGTCTCACTGCTCGACAACGAGGAATACCTGGCTACAATAGGATTGACTGAAACTTCATTGTTTGTAGTAATGTCACTTGCCCTGGGTGTAAGTATGGCGGCCACCGCTATGGTCTCGAGACGTATAGGAGAGGGCAAACCAAAGGAAGCGGCTGATGCAGCATTCCAGGCAATCTTAATAGCCCTTGGTTTTTCAGCCATAATCGGCGTAGGCGGTTATTTCTATACACCCGAATTATTAAAAGCCCTAGGTGGATCTGACGAATTAATAGCCCAGGGAACCCCCTATGCAAGGATTATGCTGACCTTCAATGTCGTCCTTATGCTCCTTTTTACAATCAACGCGATATTTCGGGGAGCCGGTGATGCAGCGATAGCGATGCGGACACTGATATTAGCTAATGGCATTAATATAATACTCGATCCTTGTCTGATCTTTGGACTTGGTCCCTTTCCGGAATTAGGGTTTAAAGGTGCGGCTATCGCCACTTGTACAGGACGAGGAATAGGTGTGCTCTATCAACTGTACCATTTATTTATTAAGAAGGGTCTGATAAAAATGGGCATGGAGAATATAAAGGTAATGTGGTCAACAATTCGTCGCTTATTATATGTAACCGGAGGATCCGCGGGTCAACATTTGATTACTTCAGCGAGTTGGTTATTTATGGTCGCCATAGTAGCCACCTTTGGGAGCAAAGTACTTGCTGCTTATACCATTTCATTCCGCATCATCGCTTTTACAATATTGCCTTCCTGGGGCGTAGCTATGGCAGCAGCTACCCTCGTGGGACAAAATCTTGGAGCTGGTCTTCCTGACCGGGCCGAACAAACTGTTTGGAAGGCCTCCTTTTACAACATGCTCTTACTGTTATTCATCTCGATCATCTTTATCATATTCGCTCATCCAGTGATCAGAATATTTACCGAAGATCCGATTGTAACTAAATATGGTGTCCTGGCATTGCGCATTGTATTTGCCGGATATGTCTTCTATGCTTATGAGATGGTCATCGGCCAGGCTTTTAATGGTGCCGGCGATACCTATACCCCTACATTACTTAATTTTATCGCTTTCTGGGTGATCCAGTTGCCACTGGCCTATTATCTTTCGCATTATACGAGTCTCGAATCTACAGGTGTTTTTGTCGCTATTGCAATTTCATCATGCATTCTTGCGATAATGGCCATCCAGGTCTTTAAAATGGGGAGGTGGAAGAAAATTGAAATATGATTAAAACCTTATGACATTTATAGGGTCACCGTTTATGTAAGCCTCGATATTGTCTCCAACAATGTCCAGAAGTCGTGCCCTTGATTCTTTTGCGGCCCAGGCGTTATGAGGTGTAATAATGCAATTATCCAACCCTGTAAGAGGGTGATCCGCTCGAGGCGGTTCTTCAGCCAGAACATCAAGTGCTGCCGAGGCATCCTTCCTGGAAGAAAGAAAATCCCTTAAATCTAATTCATCTATCAGTCCCCCACGACCAGAATTAATGAGGACAAAACCATGTTTTGTTTTATTCAATAATGCTGCATTAATTATTTTATTATTGTTGCCGGACAGAGGTGCATGCAGTGTAATCACATCTGATTGTTCAAATAATTCTTCCAGTGTAACAAACCGGACATCCTCCGTCTTATCTCTTTCGGGATATTTATGATGCGCTAATACTTTCATTCCAAAGGCCATAGCAATGACCGATACGCGTCGGCCAATTTTTCCAAATCCATAAATGCCTATGGTCTTCGCATTCAGTTCTCGAAGAGTCGATAATGAATAGGACCATTGTCTATCAGACCAATCCCCATTTTGTACTGAGTCATTATGTAAAGCGACCTTATTATAACAATCAAGCAATAACGCAAAAGTATGTTGTGCCACAGAATGAACGGCATAACCCAAAGCATTACAAATTATAATTCCGGCACGTTTAGCATCTTCTAAATTGATATTGTCATAGCCTGTAGCAAGAAGGCATATAAGTTTTAATGTGGGAAGGTGGTTAAAATGATCTTTATTCAGTCTCACCTTATTTGTAATTAAAATATCCGCTTCACTGGCCCTCTCTATAATATCTGCATCATCTGTTGCATTATAAATTACAAGCTTCCCATGTCGTTTTATTGGTAACCATGAAAGATCTCCGGGATTGGCTAACTGACCATCCAGTACAACAATAGTAAGTTTCATCACAATTTATCTTTCAGATATTGGCCGGTTATGGATTTTTTTTCTTTGAGGATATCCTCAGGAAGACCCTGGAATACAAGATAACCTCCATCATCTCCCCCTACCGGTCCGAGGTCTATAATCCAGTCAGCACATTTTATTACTTCCAGGTTGTGTTCCACTATAAGTACTGTATTTCCTTGCTCTACAAGTGCCTGGAATGCAGAAAGTAATTTTTTAATATCATCAAAATGCAGCCCGGTCGTAGGTTCATCAAATATAAAAAAGTGATTATTAGACCTTTCCTTACCAAGAAAAGAAGCGAGTTTAACACGCTGAGCTTCACCTCCAGATAATGTGCTTGATGGCTGTCCCAGTTTCACATATCCCAGACCGACATCATTGAGCGGTTTTATCTTATTTATAATATTAGGTACATCTTCAAAAAATTCTAAACTTTCTGTTACACTCAAATTTAGAATGTCGTAAATATTTTTGCCCTTATATAAGACTTCCAATGTCTCATGCTTGAATCTTTTGCCATTACAATCTTCGCAGATTAATTTGACATCTGCGAGAAATTGCATTTCAACTGTATTATGACCTTCACCCTGACAATTCTCGCATCGGCCTCCTTCTGTATTAAAGGAAAAGTGCTTTGGTCTATAGCCCCTGATTTTAGAAAGTTGCTGCCTAACCATTAACTTTCTAATTTCATCATACGCCTTAATATATGTGATGGGATTAGATCTTGATGACCGGCCTATGGGATTTTGATTTATAAATTCAATACCCTTTATAAGTTTGAGATCTCCTTCGATCGATTCATAACTGCCAATACTCGAAGGATGACTGATTTGCAGTTCTTTCAAAAGTGCCGGGTAAAGGATGTGTTTTACAAGTGAAGTCTTTCCCGAACCGGACACTCCAGTGATCACGGTTAACCCCTGCAAAGGAATCGTTACATCAATTCCTTTCAAATTATGCTGTGAGGCATTTTTAATATAAATTTTATTGTTAAGTTTTCTTCTGAATGCTGGTAGTTCTATTTTCTTTTCACCACTCAGGTATTGTGCAGTCAGGCTTCCGTTACCGTTCTTTTTTAAATCTTTATAATCGCCAAAATATACTATCTCTCCGCCAAATATACCTGCTAAAGGCCCAATGTCCACAAGGTAATCAGCACTCCTGATCACTTCTTCTTCATGTTCGACGACC
>JAJCYJ010000097.1 GCA_029262975.1 Saprospiraceae bacterium | reverse complement strand
ATAGAACTTGTTGGGTCATCATTGGCTGCAGGATTAACCACGTCATTTGCACCTACTACAACTACGACATCAGTATTGGGTAATGCAGCATTAGCATCATCCAAATCCAATAATTTGGGATATGGAACATCAGCTTCAGCCAACAAAACATTCATGTGTCCTGGCATCCTCCCTGCGACTGGATGAATTGCATATTTAACGTCTACGCCGTTTGATTCCAGAATATCATCAAGTTCTTTTAAGGCTTTTTGTGCTTGTGCTACTGCTAGTCCATAGCCCGGGACAAAAATCACTGAACTCGAATAATTGAGTACAATAGCTGCATCTACAGGATTGATTGACTTGGCTACCTGGCCATCTGGCCCTGCGGCCCCACCTCCAGAAGCCGTGAAACCTCCAATAAGCACATTAAACAATGATCTGTTCATAGCCTGACACATCAATACTGTCAAAATTGTACCTGAGGCTCCTACAAGGATACCACCAACTAACATAAAATTACTACCATAAATCAGTCCGGCAGCGGCAGCTGAAAGACCTGTAAATGAATTCAATAGCGATATTACTACTGGCATATCTGCTCCACCGATAGGGGCAACGAAACTCCAGCCGTAAAAAAGTGATAGTGCTAAGAAACCAAGTATCAGACCCGTCACAGGATCGCTGACAGTGAGGTATATAAAAGCTGCAATAGAAATCACCAATAGTATCTGGTTGATAACATTATGCTTTGGCCAAGTGACCTGGCTGTCCTTGATTTTGCCATCCAGTTTTAAATAAGCCAACATACTACCAGTAAAGGCGATGGAACCGATCATTAATGCGAACAATGAAATAGCTTTATCTCCAGCATCCATTTCTACTGACATCAATTCAACGATGGACAAGATGGCTGCACAGGCTCCGCCCAAGCCGTTAAAGACAGATACCATCTGTGGCATTGCAGTCATTTGTATTTTCTTGGCTGCAAACCACCCTATAAGAGCACCTATTGCCATTCCGCCTGCTATCCAGATATAGTTACCTCCTCCTATTACCCTCGGGTCTATCAACACGGCCAGGATACCCAAACCCATACCAAAAGCTGCATATGAATTACCTTTTCGCGCAGTATCAGGAGAACTTAAAAGTCTCAGACCCCATACAAAAGCAACGGCTCCGAACAAGTAAGCTATATCTATAAGTGTATTTTGAATCATTATTCCTTCGATTTGTCACATGAATTAATAGGCCTACTTCTTTTTCTTTTTAAACATTTCCAGCATCCTGTCTGTCACAGCAAATCCTCCGACAACATTGATCATGCCCAGGGCTATTGCCACAGTACCAAGGATAAGAGAGAAGTAGTCATCCGGTGCAGATCTCCTGATCAAAATAATGGCTCCTATTATAACAACCCCGCTTATCGCATTAGCTCCGGACATAAGGGGTGTATGCAAGACAGTGGGCACCTTGGAAATAACTTCGAATCCCAGGATCACTGTAAAAATGAGTAAGTAGATCATCAGGAGGTTCTCGCTGATAAAATGCATGAATTGTTCCATAGTTATAGCTTTTTAGATATCAATGATTTGCTGAGAATCTCGTCTTCCGAATTCAAATCAATAGCACCATCGCGGACAATGTGCTTTAAGAAATTAAGAATGTTGTTACTGTACAAAGTGCTTGCATCCTGGGGCATCAGATTGGGTAAGTTAGAATCCCCTATTATGGTAACACCGTGACAGCTAATTATTTCATCATTTTTAGTGACTGCACAATTCCCACCGGTTGAGGCCGCCAAATCGACAATAACAGATCCCGGCTTCATATTTTTTACGGTGTCCTCTGTTATCAATGTTGGTGCTGGTCGCCCTCTTAATTGGGCAGTCGTGATCACAACATCAGCCCCTTTGGATTTTTCCTGGATTAATGCTGCTTGTCTTTTTTTATATTCTTCTGTTTGTTCTACAGCATAACCACCCGCGTCCTTGTCATCCGTTGCTCCTTCCACTTCTACAAATTTTGCACCGAGGCTTTGTACTTCTTCTTTCACTGCTGCCCTTGTATCAAAAACTTCTACTACGGCGCCCATTCTTCTTGCTGTCGCAATTGCCTGCAGACCTGCTACGCCTGCGCCGAGAATCAAAACCTTAGATGGTTTGATACTCCCTGCAGCCGTAATCATCATTGGCGCGTACCTGGGCAATAAGTTTAAAGAACTCAGGACAGCCTGATATCCAGCAATCGAAGCCATTGATGAAAGTACATCCATTGACTGTGCAAGCGAAGTTCTTGGAATCATATCCATGCTAAAGACATTCAGTCCTTTAGCCTGTAATCCACTGGTTATATTCTCATCCGTAAAAGGGGCATACTGGCCAAGAAATATAGCTCCCTCTTTGGTGGAAGCGTATTGGTCGTCAGATAAATCCGGAGATATTTGAACAATTAAATCAGCTTTTTTTAGAATTTCTTCTCTCGATGCGATCACTGTATCAGCAAAATCGTTGTCATCAAAAAAAGCCCCTTTGGCGAGACCTGACTCTACCATTATGCTGTCAAAAAGCGCTTTTAATTTTGGAATATTATTGGGCACAACCGGCGCAATATTACTCCTGCCATCCTTTAAAAAGCCTATTACCATACTTGATTCTTTGCCTTAGAGAAAATTCGCGCCGACCATA
>JAJCYJ010000096.1 GCA_029262975.1 Saprospiraceae bacterium | reverse complement strand
GGATATGGATTAGGTAGTTCCGGGGCATTAACGGCTGCGATTTATGATATCTGTATTATAAAAAGTGAACATGATAATTTGGAAAAATTGCAGAGGCAATTTGGCATAATGGAATCATTTTTTCATGGAAAAAGCAGTGGTTTTGATCCACTGATCTCATATAGCAATTTTCCAATCATTAGGACGACAAAGGGATTAAGGCGCATTAGTCAAAAAGATATTAATCTTGGACTTAACTGCTATCTCCTGGATAGTTCTGCACCAAGATCTGGCTCGGAAATGATAAGTGGTTTTTTAGAAAAGTACGAAGATTGTAAGAACCAGATGATGAAATTAGGAACCCTAAATGATCAGGCCATCAATAATATAATTGGAAAATCGACTTCTTCTCTTTTAGATATTATACAAAATATCAGTCAGATACAATTAGAAAACATGGACTATATGATAGTTTCAACTTTGAAAAAGTTGTGGGAGCAAGGGTTGCAAACTGATGCATATTATCTCAAAGTTTGTGGTGCTGGAGGAGGTGGATTTTATTTACTTTTTTCTGAGAAGGAACTCAGCAAATGCGGTCCATATAATTTACAAAAAGTTTGCTCGCCTCAGGGATCTTAATTATAAAGATACATTGATCTATTCCGTTCTAATTCACGGAAAAACGGATCTGTTGTGTCTTTGATAAACCTAATCGCTTCTCCAGTTGATTTCATTTCAGGACCAAGACGTTTGTCTACATTTGGAAATTTGTCAAAAGAAAAAACTGGCACCTTGATGGCAAAACCTTCCATATTGCTTATCATTTCAAAATCCTTTAATTTATGAGTGCCTAACATGATTTTAGTAGCAATATTAAGATATGGGATCTTATAAGCCTTTGCGATAAAAGGAGTAGTTCTGGAAGCCCGTGGGTTGGCTTCGATTACAAAAACTTTTTCTTCGACACCTTTCTTTTCTTGTCTAATTGCAAATTGAATATTTATAAGTCCGCGAATATTTAATGCAAATGCCAATTTCCTTGTATACTCAATCATTGTGGCGATCACTTCCTCAGAAAGACTGTAGGGCGGAAGCATCGCTGAACTATCTCCAGAATGAATACCTGCAGGTTCTACATGTTCCATAATACCCATAATATGAACATCTTCACCATCACAAATAGCATCAATTTCAGCTTCTTTGGCTCTTTCAAGGAATTGATCAATCAACACTTTATTGTCAGGCATGTGTTTGTAAATACTCAAGACCTGACGCTCTAATTCATCATCATTTATAACTATCTTCATTCTCTGTCCTCCTAAGACATAAGAAGGCCTTACTAATACAGGATATGATACTTCGTTAGCTATTTCTATAGCATGATCAGCTGACTCAGCAACACCATACTTGGGATAAGGAATTTTTAATTCTTTAAGGAGACCAGAAAATGCGCCACGATCTTCCGCAAGATCCATATCATGATATTGAGTGCCGATTATATTAATACCCTCTTCATGAAATTTTTGAGCAAGTTTAAGTGCAGTTTGACCTCCTAATTGGACGATTATCCCCATGGGTTTTTCCAGCTCGATAATCTCTTCTAAATGTTCCCAGTAAACCGGTTCAAAATAGAGTTTGTTTGCCATGTCAAAGTCAGTCGAAACCGTTTCAGGATTACAATTGACCATAATAGCTTCATATCCTTCATCCTTTAAAGCTAAAAGTCCGTGAACACAGCAATAATCAAATTCTATACCCTGACCAATTCTATTTGGTCCAGACCCTAACACAATCACTTTCTTTGGATTGTCACTAGGAATACTTTCGTTTTCTCTTTCAAAAGTAGAATAGAAGTATGGAGTCTGTGCTTCGAATTCAGCAGCACAGGTATCTACCATTTTATAAACTCTTCGAATATCGAGTTTTTTCCGTTGTTCCGTTACTTTATCTGTATCCACCCTTAATACCCATGCAATCTGAGCATCAGAATATCCATTTTCTTTTAATTTTCTAAAAAAATCGACGGGAATATCTTCTGGTATATTATATCTCAGTAAATCAGCTTCCATCTTGACCAATGATTTGATTTGATCTATATACCAAGGATCTATCAATGTAAGTTTATGAATGGTTTTGGATGGGACTCCTAATCGTAAAGCATCCTTCAATCGAAATATTCGATCATCACTTACCTTTTCCAATCTGGTAAGAATATCTTCTGTTCTTATCCATTCTTTTTTATCTGCCCCTAATCCATGGCGATTATTCTCCAAACTTTGACAGGCTTTTTGAAGCGCCTCTGTAAAACTTCGACCGATAGCCATAACCTCTCCAACAGATTTCATCTGCAATCCAAGTGTATTGTCACTTCCCTGAAATTTATCAAAATTCCATCTTGGCATTTTGACAATAACATAATCCAGCGTTGGTTCAAAATATGCAGAGGTGGTTTTTGTAATTTGATTTTTAAGTTCATCCAGATTATAACCAATAGCTAATTTGGCTGCGATCTTGGCTATAGGATATCCGGTCGCTTTACTGGCAAGAGCTGAGGATCGGGACACTCTGGGATTAATTTCTATACAGATTAGATCTTCATTGGCAGGATTCAAAGCAAATTGTACATTACATCCACCTGCAAAATTCCCAAGTGATCTCATCAGGCTTATAGCATCATTACGCATTCTTTGGTATGCGGTATCAGATAATGTCATTGCCGGAGCTACGGTAATACTATCTCCTGTATGAATGCCCATAGGATCAAGGTTTTCTACAGTACAGATGATTACCACGTTATCATTGTAGTCTCGTAACAACTCTAATTCGTACTCCTTCCAACCCAGTACTGCTTTTTCTACCAGCACTTCATGTGTGGGTGAAGCGTTGAGACCTCTACGCAATGCTTCATCAAATTCTTTAGGCTTCATAACAAAGCCTCCTCCCGTACCACCAAGTGTATAGGAAGGTCTGATTACTAAAGGAAAACCTATTTTTTGTGCAGCTTCCTTCCCCTCTAAAAATGAGTTGGCTATAAAGGATGGTGCCACATGCTGACCAATATTTATCACATGCTCACGAAAAGCCTCCCGATTTTCTGCCAGTTCGATGGCTTCGAGATCTACACCTATCAATCTTACATTATACTTTTTCCAGATTCCATGTTCACCTGCTTCAATAGCAAGGTTTAAAGCAGTCTGCCCACCCATAGTAGCAAGAACCGCGTCAATTTGGCGTTCTTTTAATATTTCTTCAACGCTTTGGACAGTAAGCGGAAGCAGATAAATGTGATCAGCAGTTACCTGATCAGTCATGATCGTTGCAGGGTTGGAATTAATTAAACTGACCTCAATTCCTTCTTCCCTAAGGGAGCGTGAAGCTTGTGAGCCTGAATAATCAAATTCACAGGCTTGTCCAATAATTATGGGACCGCTTCCTATGATAAGTACGGATCTGATAGAAGTATCTCGTGGCATGGCATTTAAAAAGTTGGGCAAATATAACGATACATCGTAAAGTGTATCGTTCAGAGTCTTTTGAATGCAAGATTTACTATTATTTTATTTGAATGAGCCGACTCAATTATCTTCGCAATTCATATGATATCCATGAATAAAAAGGTTTTAATCACTGATAAAGTGCACCCAGTTCTGATAAATGGACTCGATAAATGTGGGTTTCAAGTCATTTATCAACCGCAGATGTCTTATCAGGATGTCCAGGAGCGTGTTGCCCAATTCAATGGAATTATCATAAATAGCAAAATTAAATGTGATCGAACATTTTTAGAGCAAGCACAACATCTTGATTTTATAGGCCGACTGGGCTCAGGTTTGGATATAATTGATCAGGAATATGCAAGAAAACTAGGAGTTACAATTATTAGTTCTCCGGAAGGAAATGCAAATGCTGTGGCTGAACATACATTAGGTATGCTACTTGGTTTAACACATAAAATTGTCAAATCACATAGTGATGTCAGAAACTTGCAATGGACAAGAGAACCTAATAGAGGAACCGAACTCTACGATAAAGTAATTGGAATCATAGGATTTGGACATACAGGACCATCATTTGCCAGAAAATTGAAAGGATTTGGAGTAAGAATTCTGGTTTATGATAAATACAAGCAGAATATTGCCGAAGAATTTGAAGATGTTGAAGTTGTACCGCTGGCAGCATTAATTGTTCAATCCGATGTTGTGAGCATTCATCTTCCTCTGACCAATGAAACAGAAAACTTTGTGAATCGAACCTTTTTGTCAAAAATGAAAAAAGATGCCATTATCATAAATACTTCACGCGGCCGTATTCTAGATAGTCGAGCATTAATTGAATCTTTAAAATCTGGATCTTTATATGGTGCATGCCTGGATGTCCTCGAAAATGAAAAGCCAGAGACCTGGACATTGGAAGAAATGTATATATATCAGTATTTATTAGAACATCCTAATGTGATCATAACCCCTCATATTGCTGGGTGGACCACACGATCTCTCGAATTAATAGCATCTGTTCTACTGAATAAAATTCAGATTTTATACAAGTAGTAGCCATTTTAGGCTAAATGAACTAATTTTGTAAAAATAAGAGGACGTTCTGGGTCTAACCGAGAGCGTCCTTTGTTTTCTCTTTTTTAAAGCTACTCATATGAAAACATCCTATTTAACTCAGGAAGGATACAATAAAATTAAAACACGACTGGAACACCTTAAAACAGAAGGCCGTCAAAATGCTGCCAAAGCTATTGCGGAGGCGCGAGAGAAAGGGGATCTCTCCGAAAATGCTGAATACGATGCAGCAAAAGACGCTCAAGGTATGCTTGAGATGAAGATCAATGAGCTGGAAAAAGCAATAGGGAATGCTCAGATAATTGATGCCAGCGATGTGGATACTTCACAAGTATCAATTTTATGTAAGGTAAAAATAAAGAATCTCAAGACGCAAGGAGAAATGGAATATCAAATTGTTTCAGAATCCGAGGCTAATCTTAAAGAGAAAAAAATATCCGTCGATTCACCTATAGGTCATGGCATATTAGGGAAAAAGATAGGTGATGTCACAAAGGTTGAAACTCCTGCCGGAACAATGGAATTTGAAATTTTAGACATCTCAATATAGATAGATGTCAAGTATATTTTCACGTATTATCAACGGAGAAATCCCATCTTATAAAGTAGCAGAGAATAAATACTATTATGCCTTTTTGGATATAAATCCTTTATCTAAAGGACACACGCTTGTTGTCCCCAAAAAAGAAGTCGATAAACTTTTCGATCTTGATGATGAGACTTATCAGGGTCTTTTTGTGTTTTGTAAAGAAGTGGCAGCTGGCATCAAAAGAAGTTTTGCATGCGATAGAGTAGCATTAACTGTGATTGGACTTGAAGTACCACATGTTCATGTTCACTTGATCCCAATTAATACTATGAGGGATATGGACTTTACGAAGCCCAAGTTG
>JAJCYJ010000095.1 GCA_029262975.1 Saprospiraceae bacterium | reverse complement strand
CATCAGACTGGTCCATGTATATCGACCGGACGTGGCACACATAGATAATATCGTGGTTGTCGATAAGGAGACCGAAAGAGTTAAGAAGAAACAATTAGAAAATTTTGTAAATAAAGTAAATCAATCATGGATTGGTGCATCCCAGGAATTCATGCCTATGGAGAGCGATTTTCGAGTGGGTTTCGCTATTGATGAAATTGAAAAATGCTGCACACCTCCATACGATAAAAATATTTTAGTTGTAGGAAGTACTGGAAGTTCAAATAATTTGAAAAAAGTTTTTGGATCTATTTCCCTTCAACTGATTAAGAAGAGCCCAAGCCCTGTACTAGTCATTCCTCCTAAATGTATTTTTTCTAATATCAGCAATATTCTTTATGCGGTTTCAAATTTCGAAAAAGACAAATTAGCGTGTTCCTTTATATCGAAATTTGCTCTGGCTAATCAAGCTAAAATTCATCTTGTCCATGTCAATACGAACGATACGAATTATCCCTTTGAAGATCTAATTTCTAAATGTAAGGAAGTAGACAGTGAAATATCCCTCACCCACCAGGAGATCAAAAGTAAAGACGTGGTCAATGAAATTGATGATTATGTATTGGAGAATATGATAGATATTGTCTCAATGACCACTTATGACAGAGGATTTTTATCTGACTTGTTTCATGTCAGTGTTACAAGGAAAATGGCGATACACAGTGAAGTTCCACTTCTTATTGTACACGTATAAATGTTAGATATGAATATTTTAATTCCAATGGACTTTACAGAAGTGTCACTCAATGGAATGAGTTATGCATTATCCAGATTTCCAAATGATCAATTTACAATCTTGCATGTTCTCTCGGGATTAGTAGAAGTGAATCAAGTATATAGTGTGTCATCTGGCCTTACTCCTGATGCCAGGATAAGAAGTGAAATGGAGGAAATGATACATGAACATCTTCATGTGCAAGAACTACCTGAAAATATTAATATAGAAATTTATTATGGAGAACCAGTCAATGTGGTTTCTAATTATCTGAAAAATCATTCGTATGATGCCGTAGTCCTCGGGTCGCGAGATAAGTATAATATTTTCGATAGGTTATTTGGATCAACATCTTTAGGCATTGTCAAAAGATCGAAGGAGCCTATATATGTGATACCGAGATTTTCTAAATTTAAAGGGTACAAAAAAATAATGGTGGCCAGCGATGAACACATTAACAATAAAGAAATAATATTGGCTTTGAATTACTGGAATAACACAAATGCACAGATAAAATTTCTTCACGTCCACGAGGGAAAAGATGATTCTTTTACTCAAACTAAGGAAGTATTGTTGGATTCATTGTATGAACAATATCAGCCTCCATTCTCATATGAAATTGAAGAAGTGAAGGGTGATAATTTGGTAGATTCTTTGCTTGCTAATAGTTATAATTATAAGGCAGATCTACTTATTGTAATTGCGCGCAATGCAACTTTTCTTCAATCTTTAGTATATAAAAGTGTCTCGAAGGAGCTGATTATGAAATCTGCTATTCCTGTTTTATTTCTACATACCGCTAAAACTTAATATTAATTTAATTAACAAAAAAAAAAATATGAAAGTCCTTTGTCCTGTTGATTTTTCTGAAGTCTCCATTAATGCTGCAAAATGGATTGTGCAATTGCTCAATAATATTGGGCAAAGTGAGTTGCACTTGACACACTTTGTCTACATTACCAGAAGGGCTAGTATGTTTTCATCAATTGAAGAATTAATTATCGGGCGTGCAGAAAAAGATCTAAATTTACTCGTATCTGAATTAGAAAGTCTTGCTCCTAATGTTTCGATTACTAATTCGATATTTAGTGCTCACCCTAAAGAAGCTATTGTGGCTCAGGGGAACAAGGGTCAATATGATTTGATAGTTACGGGCTCTACCGGATTAACTGCATTAAAAAATATTACTATGGGCAGTGTGACTGAATTTGTTATGAATCATAGTAAGATTCCTATCATAGCGATACCTGGTAATGTAGAGTACTCAGGACTGTCTAAAATAGCCTTATCCGTAGATGATGAAATAATCGAACGTCTTTCTTCGCTTGCACTAATCAGAGATATTTGTGTGACTACTGATGCCATGCTTTATCTGATCCATATCACAGAAGAAAATGAATCACCCTTTGAATATGATCCTGGTATTGATCTGTTTTTCAGAGATTTGAAATTTAAATACGATAGACTTGAAATGATAAAATCTGTTCCAATTACTATTAACAAGTACTGTCATAAAAATGGTATTGAATTGCTTTCTATGGTCCACCATAAACGGAACTGGATTCAAAGAATAATTCAAAAGAGTATTACAAAGTCTGAACTCTTCAATCTTGAACTCCCTTTATTAGTGCTACCGGAGTTATAAGCTAGTAAGTTGTAACTGTTTAATTTAAGTAATAGGGAAGTCCGCAGGTATGCTCATTTATTATTAAATAATCATGGAAGGAGAAGGAGTCAAAGTCGTGAATGATAAAGTTCTGTTTCTGGACGGTCCTAAAAGCCGATTTAAAGAATTGGTATTTACATTAAAGGTCGTGATGCAGTTTATCTCAGGATTTAGAAAATTGCACTTTGTCGGACCATGTATTACTGTTTTTGGTTCAGCCAGATTTAAAGAAGATCATATTTATTATGTGAAAGCGAGACAACTGGGTGCCCGAATCAGCCAAATTGGAATGACTGTCATGACAGGCGGTGGTCCGGGTATAATGGAAGCGGCCAATAGGGGAGCCTACGAATCTGGTGGCAATTCTGTTGGGTGTGCCATTAATTTGCCTATGGAGCAAGTGCCCAATGCTTATATGCACAAATGCGCCTTCTTTGATTACTTTTTTATACGGAAGGTACTTATGCTCAAATACTCATATGCTTTTGTGGTAATGCCAGGTGGGTTTGGCACTTTGGACGAATTGTTTGAAACAGTCACCCTGATTCAAACAGCCATCATTAATAATTTTCCGATTGTAGTATATGGGGAGGAGTTTTATGATCAATTAAAAAGCATGATTCAGAACATGATTATAGAAGGAACAATATCAGAAACTGATCTGGATTTATTGAAATTTTCAGATGATGTTGATGAGATTGTTAACCATATCACTTCTTTTATTTCTGATAATTATAAGGTTAAACACAAGATGAGTCCAATGAAATGGCTTGGCGAATAATCTAATTTTTTGAAAGATCTACCATGAATGTTACATATAAAGACCTAGAATTTCTACTTGACTCTTCTTTTTGATTTCCTTTACAATTTGATTGTATTGTACTGCTCTTGGATTGTCATATAAAAAATTGGGGACCAGTATGACATTTATTTTCTTTTTCTTGACGGTCGAGATGACATCATTGCAGTGTTTTAGATGAATTTTGGTAAGAGAGGTAGGCGAATTCATATGGTGTGCCAGATAGGGTTCCAGGCCTGTCGGTTTAATCTTATTTATCGTTTGGTTTCCAGGCCTCTGAGTACAATCAACAAGGTTAATTATGC
>JAJCYJ010000094.1 GCA_029262975.1 Saprospiraceae bacterium | reverse complement strand
GTGGATAAGTCTTTTAATTCCATTGGTATTATAATCATTAGCAAAACCATCTTTTGCTAAATCATAAATAAAAAACCTTTCTTCTTTATTGAGAGATGACCAAAGCATATAGTAATAGGATTCTGCCAGGCTTTGGATTTTCAAAATAACATCCTGGATATAAATGTTATTTTCTTTCGCGTATAATCGGGCACAATAATCCTCTACGAGGGGTTCAAGTTGGTGCAAATAAGCGCCGAGCCCTAATTCCTGGCTGACAAATGTTTGGATCGCTTCATTCTCATATGTTCCCATTTGAGTAGACGCAAGCGGCCGTCGACTAATCGGCTCGAATAATTCTATATATTGACTAAAGTACTTTTTCCATTGTCTAAGTGCAAAATGAAATTCTTCGTGAAGATGTCTAAAATCTTTTTCCCACTTCTTTTCAGCAATATTTTGAAGCATCATTTCATAAAATTTCATGACGTCCATTGGATGTATAGAACTTTGGATAATTACTTGTTTCTTTTTAGATATATCTAGCCACTCAAGAAATGAGATTTTCTGTTTCCAGCGATCATGGCTATTTGAGAGTTGGTCGAAATTTTTAATGACAACGACCATGCAATTTTTCTTTTTGGCTGATAATTCTTTTTTATGAGCCTCCAGATCCTCTTCCATAAAGTCAATCTCATGATATTGGATTGTTTCATTTGCAAGTTTTTTTAGATATTTTGGAAGTAGCGGAAGATTAGATGCACTTGGCATACTAATTAGAAAGATCCTACTATTGCATTCTGAGGAATCCATAATGCCACCAGCGAGAGAAGCAATGTTCGCTTCATCCTTTAAGCTATAATTTTTGAATTTCTTTGCAAATACTTTATTTGTTGAATACCTGATAAGCAAAAACAATCCAGACAAATACAAGATACTTATAATCCAGAAAATTATTTTTAACGTTCCACTTCGCTCAAAAGGATCCAGGGGAGAAATTACATTAATAATTTGACCGTCAACATTCTTATATGTAAGTTTTATTTCATCATGCTTAGGTGAGATCTCCCACGACCACCAATTACTTTCATTCGTTGAAAAAATTGTAGATCTGGTTTTTTGGATGAGTTCATTAAATGTGGGAACAATATGAAACAGGAAATTATTGAATTTCAGAGAGCATGTATCAGTTTTAAAAGTTAAAGAATCAATTTTATTATTTAAGGTCTCAATTTCATGATTTAAGGAATCTCTATTATTATTTTTTGATTCCAGTTTTTGAGTTAAGCTATCTAACTCTATTCTCAAGGAATCAACAGTGATTTGAATTATATCAGTTTTTCCAATAGAAAATACTGCTTCTGGACGGTTCTTGTTGAAATCAAGATACATACCTCCGTTTTGAATTCTTTTGACATATCCACGCTTATGTTTTTCATCTGAATTTTTAATATTGAGCGTGTTAGTAAAGTGTTTTTTAATATCATAATTCCTTTTAACTGCCTGCCTAACTAATTCAATCTGTTGGTATTTAGTCCAAATCTTATCTTCTGATGCATAGCTAAATTTATAAAAATAGAATATTTGGAATATTGATGCGATCAGCACCCAACTTGCAATAAAAAATATATAGACATTATCGTTATTTAAAATTGATTTATAAGAGAAATTCGGCAGGCTTATCACTTTGTTTTCAACAAGAATAAGTACAAGCATAGCAGAGGTGAAAATGATAAACAGAAAGAATTGGAATATTAATATTTCAAAAAACTGTTCATCGCAAAAGCTGATATATAGATAGTTTATCCATCCAATGATTATTAGGTTTAGGAGTAAAAATATCCTTCCCTTAATCTTGTCTGACGACCACTGAACACTCTTTTTAAGAGTCTCCCAAAAGGTGCCTTTTGAAATAGAAAGATCATTTTGATAGTTGTTATTATTAAATTGTAAAATTACGTAGTTAAAGGGAATTAGATAAATAGGAATAATAAATGTTATAAATATTAAGCTTGGTCGATAATGAATTTGAGTTGCATTAGATCCATAAAATGAGAAATACGATATAACCAATAGAACTAGAATGATTAATATGTTAGCAGCCAAAAGGACGTGATATTTATGTGTCGATCCATTATCAGCAAGAAGCCAGGATAGAAAGAAACGTTTTATTTTTAATTTATTCGATTGATAACTAGTGAAGTAGAGGATTATGAATTGAATACCTACAATTAAAGCCATTAATGTAAAAAGAACTGAAGTGACCTTGAGTGTTTGTAGCGTTGGTAATTCTATATACCGGAGATCATAAAATGTGACAAGTTGTAAAGGTAGATTGTCTATGGGTCTGGTATTTGCTATATAATCCAGCCCTTTGTAATTAATATTAAAACTTTGTGGTATCCTGCCAGCCAAACTAATTTTGAGATCATGGTTGTTTTGAGTTTCTTCCAGTATGTTTTCCTGGTGATTCAATTTTTCGTTTGAATGAAACCAGACTTCACCAGTCTTGTCCACTATACAAAATCCAAAGCCGGGTAGCAAAAGTGGATCTATTACTGAAGTCAACTTTGCAGTAACTGCTATAACTGATGGTGTGACAAGTTTTGGGTTTCCGCCTTTGGAATTAGTTTTAACTTCATAGGAGAGGTTGCTTGTCTTTGAAATAGCGGCTTCATATGTTTCGTCTGACCATGATTTTATTGACTGAAGGGCCATCTTGCCATTGAGGGAGTCTGATGGAGCTCTCCAAAATTGTTGCTCTATAATATTCTTAAAATATTTACGATCTGCTATATTTACGGTATCTGGAATGCCATCAAAATGGGATGTTTGCATTCGCAGTACAATCTGGCCTTTTTGGTTTAACCAGAATAAATCATTATACCTAATTGTATCATTGTCTGGAGCAAATCCCGATTCCAGAAGATTGGAAGTGGCTAAAATGCCCGGATCAAGCTCGTTTCTTTTGAAGCGTAATAAGTTGGGTTTTATTGTATCACACCTGTTGATGCTATCCTTTTTGTTAAAGCAAAAATCTTGTCTGTCATATCTCAGGAGGGTACTGTAGTAATTATTTATTTCCTTGGTGAATTCAGCACTAACTTCTGTTGCTAAATAGTCGATTTGACTATGTGCTTTTACTTTAGCCTGGAAATAAGCATAAAAGGAGAAGAAAATTAAAATGATTAACCCTGACCCTAAGACAAAAGAGATGATTAAGTATAGTATATTTCCTCTGTAAAGCCGCTCTAACGGACTCATTAATTTTAACTTTAGGAAAGGAAGACTCATTACTATTATGAGAATTATAATAGACCCATTAATAAGAAACCACATTTTTATTGACCGGGCTTTAACATCAGACTTTTGCTTATTCTTTAGTCCGGCGATAAAGAGATTAGCTATGCCTGTGCCTTCTTTAAATGTAACCTTACTTATATTCAGGTAATACTCGTTATTGGAGATTTTGATTAGACTAGAGGAACCTATTGTGGCCAGCGTTGTATCTGCAAAGAGGCTGTCCAAAAGGTAGCTGATGGATGGATCTTCTTTGCTACTTTGATAGTAAATTTGGTTATTATCCAAAACCATAAATGCGTCAAAAGCATGTTCAAGCAACATATTTTCTTCGCTTTGATCTGCAGAGTTGTTCAAATGCTGGCGGAGCTTTTCTTCCTCTAATAGGATTAAGGTATCTTTATTATTGTAATTCAGGTGCTTCCGGTAATCATTGAAACCATCAGAAATATTTTGGGCATATTGATTTATGATTCGAATTCTCTGGTAGTTAGATTCCTTTATATGATCGGGAATGTAGATAAAAAAGTAGGTCCCAAATATTATCGCAATTATCAAAAGGGAAAAAATGGTAGCCCATGTTTTTTGAGAAAATGAAATCCTAAGTTTCATGAAGTATTTTCATTTAGATTGCGAAAATTTCGATTGTCAGATGAACACTTTTTTACACATTCAAGATATTACTTAATGACCATTATATTTTTGCCCAATTACCTAATTATGACTACTGGATTTCAAGTATTTTTCAGACATTTCTACCTTTATTATGCTCAACACCAATTCATAAGCATCAAAACCGATTGATTATTGAGGTTTATGATTTATAGTTTATGAGTGGTCTAAGATCGTTTTATGAAGGTAAAAAGGAGACGAAGGGGCAGCGTAAAATCGGTTGTTCAGATAGAGTTGTAAAGCTATCGACATCTTTGAAAACTTGTCAAAAAAAAATAAAATTGAGATTTTTATTTTTACAAATATTGTATGCCAAACAAGAAACAATTGGTCGTTAATGAATTAGCATAAAATATGCCAAATAATCAAATACGCAGTATAATATTTGGAGTATAGCAAATTGTATATTTTATAATGTTAGATATTGCATTATATACATTATTATATTATATTTGATTTATTGATGATAGCTAAATTCATTGGTACAGGTTCTTTGACAAGTTTTATGCTACCCGACAATCCTGAATAAGCATTAATTAGCATCAATCATATTCCTTCCTATCAGCCAATTCATTTGTCTAAAATCAGAATTGTTTTAATGTCAATGCGGCCTTAATCAATG